>JBAZGZ010000079.1:0-7642 GCA_041652615.1 Candidatus Omnitrophota bacterium
ACTGTTAATCGCTAACTTCACTATCCCCTCGCTACGCTCGGGGATAATTCGCACTAGTATTTTTTCTACGCGTATTGCGCTCGAAAAAATACTGTACTCACTATTTCTTCGATTTTATTTTCTCAAGAAACTCTGCAACTAATTTACCAACTAAATCCTTACATCCTAAACCAAAAGCTAAAGCAAAGCCTAAACCAACCGAACCAAGAACTACGGCTATGATTATACTTATAGTTGAATGTATTGTTAAAGTAGCAATGTTTAACTGCTCAAGAGCAATCGCAGTAGCAAATATCACAACCGCAATTTGTATAATCTTTCCAAAAAGCGGGCCTTGTTCTACACCGGCGTTTGCCGACGCTGTCTTAACAATATTACTCAAAAGTGTCGCGGCAAACATACCAAGCAATAAAACAAATATCGCTGCGATGGTGTTTGGAATATAAAGAATAACTTTTTCAAGAAGTTCAGCGGCTTGAGTTAAACCAGCGGTATTCATGCCTACAAAAAGAGTAACCAGCATAATAATCCAATAACACAACACACCAACCAATTCAGAAACAGAAACGCTTATGCCACCCTTGGAAAGAAGAGCGTTTAAGTTAATCTTTTCTGACATCTCGTCAACTTTTATAGTCTTTAGTAATTTTGTAATTACGCTTTTTATGGCCTTCGCTATAATCCAGCCTACGAGAAGGACAACCAAAACTACTGCTAACTTAATAAAAATATCTCCTATTCTCGAAAGTATTAATTTCGCTGGCTCCAAGTACACTATTTGTAAATCCATACACACCTCCTTACGGATTGCTATAATCTAAATACCTAAAAATGCTAGTTTATTTAGTATTTTTTATTTGTCCGCTTAAGTCTTTTCGAACCTTTAACCAGTCCTCGCGTAACTGCTCTAACTGCGCGTAAATATCTGCCTTGTCGGCAAAAAATTTCTTTGCACCGTCATTTAGCTTTTCTTTTATCGATTTATCTTTGGGATTTTCTTTTGCCTGCATATACAATGTATCTCTTTCGTTGTGCCAAGCTATTCTCAATAACCTATCCTGATCATGAAGCTTATCCCGGGAAGTCATAAAATCCACTCTTGCCTGGCTTAATTGCCCCATAAGCACCTTTTTGCTTTCAGACACCGCGCCTCCAGCATAAGAACTAACAACAAAAGAAAAAACAGTAAAACCAACGATTAACATAGCTATGAATTTTTTGGAATCCATATGCCACCTCCTTATAGGTTAAATTATACTTAAATATATGTTTAATGCAACATTTTTTTAATGAGACTTGCTGTTTTTCAGGCTTCCTGCCTGGAAAACAGCCTAGTCGAATTAACCCCGACGAGGTCGTCAAAATTATCGAAGAAAATTTTGACGTATATAGCCGAGTCGGGGCGATGAGCCCCAGCCAAGCCGCTAGTGGCGCAGAAAAAGTGATAGTGCGAATCGCCCCCGAGCGAACAAAGAGAGCGAGTGGGGTAATGAAACTAGCAAAATTATCAAAGAGAATTTTCCAACCTCTTTGTGAGGCGGGGTAATGAATAATATTTTTCGGTATTATTCGACTTGAGCTTAATGCGAATTTCATAAATCGTCTTACGCCTATCGGCTACGCGGCTCGTTTCGTCTATCGTCAAACGTCATACGTAAAACGCAACCGTGACGAGCTGTACAACCACAACCGATTGACGAATCTAGAGGTAAGGCTGGATAAATTTAACCAGGTCTCGCTTAGTCAAAGTACCTACCTTCTTGGCCATAACTTTTCCGTCTTTAAAAATCAGCAAAGTAGGTATGCTCATCACTGTGTATTCTGTGGCTATTTCCTGAGCTTGATCAACATCAAGTTTACATACTTTTATTTTCCCTTCATACTCTTTCGCTATCTCCGTAACATATGGAGCAATCATTTGGCACGGGCCGCACCAGGCTGCCCAGAAATCAACAAGCACCGGGGTTGCCGCGCTCATAACCTCTTTTTCAAAATTCGCTGTTGTCACCTTTGTTTCCATAACACTCCTTTTTTTTAAAACACAAATTGCCACGAATCAGAGACGAATTACCACGAATAAATTTGCTTTCCATTCGTGGAAATTAGTTTTAAATTTGTGATAATCATGTTTACACATTATATAAATTTTTTTTACGCGGTCAAGGGAAAATAGAAATTTTTAATTAAAGGCGGGTGAAAGAATTTAAAAATTATGGTGACTGCCAGTTCAAAATTTCTCCATCTATTATTTCGAACGTTATCGTATTTGGACTGTCAGCAGTTTGCCAATTCTTCATCGTAAAATATTCTTTATCGTCAACTTTTTTGTAATCAACAAAATCAGTCGCAACATAACCTAAATCTTTTAGACATTCAGGAATCTCCATGTCAATCGCATATAAACTGCACGATAAAAACATCAGAAAAATAATTGTTAAAAAATATTTTTTCATCAACTATCTCTTTACTTTGCTACGGGTGAAAAACTTTTGCTTTAATTTTGAAATACCCCAACCAATCAAATACCATTGCATTCCGCCAAAAATTAAAAATAAAATAGCGATAAGGCTTTTCCAAAATATAATGTTCTGCAAAGAGATTGGAGCCCAATAATAAAATACACCACCTATGGGACCAACAATAAGCACAGCGAAACAATCCATTATCATCACAGAAAGCAACATCTCGGTAGGGTTAGAACAGCCATATTTAACGGCAGCTATAGCATCAACAAAACTAATGGCAGTTATTGTTATTGAATGAAGTATTACGAGTAACAGACCTAACTTGCTAATTCTCTTCTTCATTACTCCTCATTTTTAAAAATTGCACCGCTCCTATCTCAAAATTGCGGGATAAAGCTAAAAACCATCTGTAATGAGTACCGCTCTTTGGCGTAGGTTATTTATCTCTACCAGAGACTCTCTTTAATATATTATCACAAAGGACAGCCAAAACAATCGTATTTTTTGGGATAAACGGACGTGTTCGTTTTATTTTAATGCGATTTCAAAAGTGTAATACGGATGGTTACTGAATAGTTATTCAATTTAGGTTGCAAAAGTTTTAAATGTTATAACCTTCGCAACCTAAATTGAATAAGTGAAGCAAATATTCTAAGGCAATTTGGTGGAGGTGGCGGGACACTTAACCCTCTATTTCTAAAGGAAGTGGACTATCTCTTCACCCTAACATTTGTCAGGGGCTCGGCGTATTATAGAAGGTATTATCGTTGGTTCAATGCGCGTATTTCATTAACAAGTTTCTCTTTTTTACGTAACAACTGCGCAGTGTACTTACCGGTTCTGGATGTGACTCTTTTATACTCTTTCGTGATAAGCTCTGCCTGCTCTTTTTTGACAATAAGATATTTTTTTATTTCATTCAAAAAACAGAGCGCGCTATTTTGCCTAAGCCGCCATACGTACGATTGAGTATGATGAAGCTTGCTTATTTTCTTGGAAGTTATTATTCCTCCGCATTTGCGGCGAATCCAAATAAGCAGCTTCAAGCTCGTATTGCTGATTGATACTAACGGAGCAGGTGTTTCGTGTTTGTGATGCCGCGAAAGAGTTACTGTTCCTTCTCCGTCTACAATTCCAGCCAGATACGCTTTTGTCACTTCATCCATCGGTAAACCTCCTATCCCTCCGACATTAAATCGGAGAAGTCTCTGCAGGGCTTGCACCCCTCAGGATTACCCACGTCTACTCCAAGGTTTTATCGGAATTGCGTTACGGGCTTCCCTGATGTAAGCCGAGTGTTTCACTAAAAGTTACCTTTTAGTGCGACTCGTAAGAATCGAACCCGCGTCCCTACAGGGTTAATAAAGAGCTCCTACATGTTTTTTCCTTCTTTTGTCTTATCTTAAGCAGCTCCGAAGGAAAGGATATGCCCAAGAGCAACCTTGTAAGTTTTCGAAGCAAACCCCCAAAGTAAAAAGTTTGCCCTTAGTCTCAAAATCGACCCTTTATGCCCCTAGAGACAAAAAGCACAAAGGTCCACATTAGTGAGCCAAGGCTGGGGAAAACCCAACGTATGGCGCTCTAACGGGGGCAACAGTTAAGCTGCCTAAACCAGCAAATTGTGGTTCTGCGTTTAAATTTTTGTAAACCCTCACTAACGTAGGAGGCTTACCCGCACGACATGCAACCCTTTACCTCATCTATAGGTCGAAGCCTTTACACCCCCAAATTGCCAAACAGCGCTTTAAGTTACCCCACTCGCTCCCTTCGGTCGCCCCAAACTTGTGTTTGGGACAATTCGACTAAACCTTTTTGCTATCGCAAAAAGGTAAGTCTCATTGCTCGGGGGCAATTCGCACTGTGATTTTTTCGGCGCCACTATAGGCTTGAAAAAATCACGTGCTCATTAAAAAATACCATAAATTAACTAAAATAGCAACGTCTATCGGTTACGGTAACGATGTCCCCTTCGGAGAGGCTTTGCGCCCCGTATCGGTAATGTCTAACGGTAACGTTCATGAAAAAAAATAACCAAGATACAAGAAACAATAACCAAACAATCCTGTTTGGTTATTGGTAATTGAAATTTGTATATTGTTTGTATCTTGTCTCTTGGTTATTGGTTATTTTTTCCGTGACGCATAACGTAACCGTAAGGCGATACGGGCGACGTCACCCTAGCCATTACCGATATATAATAATTTTCCTTGAAAATTTTAATTTAATAGTTAATATAATCTAATGCTTAACGTATTCAGATCTCACCACAAAAAAATTATGTGGGGCCTTGCCATCATAATAATCCCCGCTTTTGCTCTCTGGGGCGGTCTTTCCTTTTTGCAAGAAAAAAAAGAAAATGTTGTTGGAAAAATCGGCAATCACACCGTAACGCAGGAAGAATTCAAATATTATGTCAATATGGCACAGCTCTATTTTGCTTTCCTTGATATCCCGGATAAGGAAAAACGCATCAACAAACAGGACGTAATACAAACCAGCCTGGACTATCTCCTCCTCTTATGGAAAGCCAATAAAGAAAAAATACAAATAAACGATACAGAAGTTATAGAAACGATTAAAAAAATTAAAAACTTTTCCAAAGATGGACAATTCGATAAAGAATATTACGTGCGTTTTCTAAAATATATGCGCATGGAACCACGCATATTCGAAGAATACATACGAAACTTTTTAAAAATTGATAAGCTTTATCTAAAATATATCAAGATAAACCCTTCTCGAGACCAGGCAAAAAAATTATACAGGAAAGATACCCAAACCGCCAAAATCGGCTATATCCTCATACCTTATGATAAGTTCAAAGAACAAGTTAAAATTACGCAGGACGAAGTTAAAAACTTTTACGAAAAAAATAAATCATCTTTCAGGCAGGAACCTAAGATAAAGTTAAAGTATGTTCTTATAAAAAATAATCAGGAAGTAATGGATAAGATAGTAAAGGATCTAGATAATATAAAGACAATAGACGAATTAAAGGATAAATATTCCTTAGAAATAAAAGAAACCGGTTTTATCGGTAAAAAAGACCCTATAGAAGGCCTTGGATGGCAGCCATCAATAAATCAAATCGCGTTTTCTTTAAAAAAGAAAAAGATCAGCGCTCCTCTTGATACAAGCATAGGCTTTCTATTCTTGCAGAAAGAAGACGAAAAGCCTTCGCTAATCCCTGAATTCGCCCAAATAAAACAGGAAGTTGAAGATAAGATGAAAATAGACCTGACAAAAGAACAGGTAGAAAAACTTGCCGCAAGCGCCACGGAAAAGATAAAAAGCGCAGTACCGGCCAGCCTTAAAAAAATCGCGGATCAGGAACATCTTGACTATAAAGAAACAGGTAATTTTAAATACTATGATTACATTGAAGGAGTCGGGTTGAATGAAAATATAAGTAAAATAATATTTTCATTAAAGAAAGGAGCGATTTACCCCTATCCGCTCTTTCTTTCTAAAGGAGCCTACCTTATAGAACTTAAAGACATAAGCTCGCTTGATGAAAAAGATTTTACCGCAAAGCAGGACGAATATACTGAAAAACTAAAACGATATCTGGAATTAAATGAAAAAATGAAATTTCTTTCTGATATCAAAAAAGAAGCGAAAGCAAAGTTCTAAAACTCTTCATTAATGCCTTCATTCCACATCTCAACGTTTATCTGCCTTAAAATATTTTGCCTTACAACAAGTTATAAAGTTACAAAACCAAAAATTTTTTATTGGCAAGATTAAAATTAAGCAGTTTTAAAAGACTAACAACATGGGGGGTCTGCGGTATACCACTCTGGCTTTCTGGTTTATAAATAAAATACATCACCAATTCATTATAAATTGATGATGTATTTGTTTTACGAATAAAAAACTTAAATTAGGGTATGTTATTGGAAAGGGATAAGAATAATCGGTTGGATTATTCTTTAGTCTTCAACAATTATTGCGTTTACCGGGCACTGGGAAGCAACTTCGTGAAGGTCACAATTTGCGCATTTGCTAGCCTTCACTTTAGCGATACCGTCAGAAACCATTTCAAAACAATCAGGACAGACGTTCACGCACAAACCGCAACCAACACAAGTGGTTTCATCAACTGTTACTTTTGACATTTCAACCTCCTCACTTTGTTCGTCGGTTAGATTACAGAAACCAGAGAACAGAAACCAGATGATAGAGTGTAAAAAACAAAACTAGAAAAACGAAAATAAAAATCCGAATATTTATCTTCCATCTTCTATTTTTTATCTTCTGTACTCTGGCTTCTGGTTTCTGGTTTCTGAATCAAACCGTAGTATTCAATATTTTTGTTAGCTACTTCCTGAAGTAACTTAAGTGCTGCTTCATCTTTAAGTAAGTGTTTGAACCTGCTTTGAGCTTTCACATAATCGTTAACCGGCTTTGGTGCCGGAACCTTAAAAACATTACTTAATTTGCCGAATTCATATTCAACTAAAGGATAAAGCCCGCAGGAAACCGCTGACTTTCCAATGTCAATAGTTTGATCAGATGGATGCCCCCAGCCCAAAGGACAAGGAACATGAACCTGAATATATTTCGGCCCGCGTATACTTAAAGCTTTTTTTACTTTTCTTTGTAAATCCTGAATATAACCTACGGATGCTGTAGCAGCATAAGGAATAAAATGCGCAGCGCATATTTCAATTAATGGCTTTTTATTACGCCAGTTGCCATGTATTTTAGTTCCAATCGGCGAAGTAGTGGTATTTGCCGTAAGAGGCGTTAATCCGCTGCGCTGTATGCCTGTATTCATATAGGCTTCATTATCATAGCAAACATACAAAATATCATGTCCTCTCTCAAGCATACCGCTCAAAGCCTGTATCCCTATATCAGCGGTTCCTCCATCGCCACCTTGGGCAATAACTCTAATATTATCGATTTTACCAAGGTATCTTAATGCAGCCTCAACGCCTGAAGCTAAGGCCGAAGAGTTTTCGAATAAAGAATGAATCCATGGTGCGCGCCAAGCCGACTCTGGTGCTTTAGTAGAAAAAACTTCCAAGCATCCGGTTGAATTTGCAACCATTGCGTTTTTTCCGGCACAATCAGCAACTATTCTCGCGGCAAGCGATTGACCACATCCTGCGCAAGCAGTATGACCGGAAACAAACATGTATTCTTCAAAATGGCCTTTAACTTCTTCAGAC
>JBAZGZ010000080.1:0-7554 GCA_041652615.1 Candidatus Omnitrophota bacterium
GGAATACACAGGTTGAAGGCGATGGCGTTGATTTTGCCCAGATGCGCGCTTCAGTTCCCATTGTTGGAAGGTTTTTTAACGAGCAAGAGGTAAGGATGCGGGAAAAAGTAGCAGTGTTGGGCATGACGGTAGTAAAAGAATTGTTCGGTGATTCTAATCCGATCGGCCAGACGATAAAAATTAATCTATTAAATTTCCGGGTGATCGGGATCCTGCCTGCTAAAGGCGCGAGCGCTTTTCATGATCAGGATGATATTGTGGTTATTCCGGTTACTACGGCGATGTACAGGGTTTTCGGAAAACAATATATCGACGCGATTTTTGTTGAAGTGAAAAACCCTGAAGCAATGGATGCAGTTCAAGAAGCGATCACAAAACTTATTATTAAACAGCACCATCTTAGAGGAGAGGAGGAAGATTCCTTCCAAATCCGCAACATGGCGGATATTAAAAAAACAGTTGAGTCTACCACTAAAACAATGTCTTTATTATTGGGTGCGATCGCCGCGATCTCACTTTTAGTCGGCGGTATAGGGATTATGAACATTATGCTTGTTTCTGTCAGTGAACGTACACGCGAAATCGGGCTTCGCAAAGCTATCGGCGCGACCAATAAAGATATTATGTTCCAGTTTTTGATTGAAGCGATATTAATGTCTTTTATCGGCGGTATATCCGGAATTTTACTTGGCAGCGGCATAGCCATACTTATAACTAACTTTGCCGGATGGACAGTTAGGGTTACGTCATTTTCTGTAATATTATCAACCGGGTTTTCTTTAATCATCGGTATAATCTTTGGTCTTTGGCCAGCCCGCCAAGCCTCCCGCCTTGATCCGATTGAAGCTTTAAGGTATGAATAATTACAGATAATTAAATTGTTCACATAATTTTTGTAAAAAAGCCTCATAGATTTTGCAAAAATATGGTATGATTTATTATAACAGAAGACAGAGAACAGATAACAGAAGACAGATTTTAGACAATCGGCAACAATAAAATCTGTATTTTGCCTTTTACCATCTGTCTTCTGAAATTTAATTATAGCTAAGTAAAATTATATGATTATAGCAGTAGCTTTATTGTTGGTTGTTGGCATCGCCTTGGCGCTTTATGTTCTTGCACCCGGTGAGGTCAGTACAAATGCGGAGAAAGAAAAAGAAATCAGGCACCCTCAGGATTATGAAGGCACCATCTCACGTTTACAGGACAGGATTGTTGAGTTGAAAGCGAATACGGCTAAATCAGAGACAGAACTTGATAAGGCAAATAAAATAATAGAGGCGCTGACAAAAGAAACTGAGGAAGGTAAAAAACATAAAGTTGAACTGGAAAAACTTGCTGAAAAGCAAAAAAAATGGGAAGAGCATGAAGTTGAAGAGGTTGATAAATTAAAAAAACAAGCCGGTGAATTGCGGGAAAAACTGGCCGAAAAAGAGAAAGACTTCGGCGTGAAATTTTCAGACAATGTTAAGCAGGGCAGAGAAATAAAGGAACTCAACGACAATTTGGAAAAACTTACTAAACAAGATAACGAAAAAGAGGAAGAGCTTAGGCTTTTAAAAGCGAAATTAAAGGAATATCTTTCTAAGCTTCAGGATCAAACTAAGACAGCAAATACTTTAAAAAGAAAACTTGAGCATAGCGATTGGGTATCCAAGGATGAGTACAAGGAGTTAAAGGAAAATTTTGAAGCTCTTGAAGCGGAAATGGAGGCAAAGACAAAAATCCTTTCCCTTAAAGATGAGCATATAGTAAATTTAGAAAACCAGATCCATCAGATAGGTGCCAAGCTTCAAAGTAAAGTTAGAGAGATGGAGTCGAATCATGAGGTTTTGCCTGAGGTGGTTCCTGAAAAAATTCCTGTCGAAGAAAAAGAGACAACAGAAATACCCAAGACTGAAGAAATAATTTCTCAAGAAGAAACCGCAGAAGTTAAAGCTCCGCAAGCCCAAGTAAAAATTGAACCTGTGGAAATCAAAGAAGAACAGCCGCCTGTGGTCGTTCCGGAAGAGCCGGCTAAGATTGTAGAAGATGTTGAAGATGCAGCGATTGTCGAAGAAGTAGCCAAAGAAATAAAAGAATCCGAGGATCTGGAAGCCGAGCCGCAAAAAGAATTAGCGATAGATCTTAGCAAGGTAAGAAATATAGGGATTATGGCGCATATCGATGCCGGTAAAACTACGCTTACCGAGCGAGTGCTTTTTTACACCGGAAAGATTCATAAGGTTGGGGAAGTTCATGATGGAAAAGCAACCATGGATTGGATGAAGCAGGAACGCGAGCGCGGCATAACCATTACTGCCGCAGCTACTACTTGTATTTGGCACGACACAAGAATAAACGTTATTGATACTCCCGGCCACGTTGATTTTACCGCAGAAGTTGAAAGGAGTTTACGTATCCTTGACGGGGCGGTAGTTGTTTTTTGCGCTGTTGGCGGGGTTGAGGCGCAGTCAGAAACTGTATGGAGACAGTCAGACAAGTATCACGTTTCAAAGATGGTCTTTGTAAATAAAATGGATCGTCTTGGTGCTGATTTTTACAAAGTTCTTAAAGAAATAGAGGAGAAATTAGCGGCTAACGCGGTTCCGATAGAAATCCCAATAGGCGCAGAGGCAGAGTTTAAAGGCACAATTGACCTTATTGAGATGAAAGCTTGTATCTTTAATACGGAAGACGCGCAGAAAAATTTTACTATTGAAGAGATACCACAAGATAGTTTAGAGAGTGCAAAAAAGTGGCGGCATAACCTGCTTGAAAAAACATGCACGCAGGATGAGGCGCTTACCGAAAAATATTTAAAAGACGAGAATTTGATAACTAATGAAGAGCTTAACGTCGCAATAAGAAAAGCTACAATAGCCAATAAAATAATTCCTATGCTCTGTGGCTCGGCGCTTAAAAATAAAGGTTTGCAGAAATTGCTTGACGCTGTGACGCTCTATTTGCCTTCCCCGCTTGATTTACCGGCGGTAGAGGCAAAGGACGCAAAAGACACAGAGAAATTGCTTAAGATAGCGCCCTCGGCAAACGAACCTTTCGCGGCTTTAGCTTTTAAGATACAAACAGATCCGCATGTTGGTAAGCTTGTATATTTTAGAGTTTACTCAGGGCGATTAGAGGCCGGCTCATATATTTTGAACAGCACCAAAAATAAAAAAGAAAGAGTGAGCAGAATCCTGCAAATGCATGCGAATCAAAAAGAAAACAGGAATACAATTTCCGCAGGCGATATCGGAGCGGCAGTCGGTTTAAGCAGTACTGTAACCGGAGATACGCTTTGCAGTGAGGATAGGCCGGTAATTTTAGAGTCGATAGAATTTCCGGAACCGGTTGTTTCTATAAGCCTAAAACCAAAAACAAGACAGGACCAGGACAGATTGAGTAAGGCTATAATGAAGCTGGTTGAAGAAGATCCGACGTTTGCTTTCGAAACTGATGAAGATACTAATGAAATAATTCTTTCGGGGATGGGTGAGCTGCATTTAGAAATAATGGTCGACAGATTGAAAGAAGAGTTTAAGGTTGATGCCCAGATGAGCCCGCCCAAGGTTGCCTACAAGGAGACCATTTTAAAAGCAACAACCGGAGAATACAAACATATAAAACAAACCGGCGGCCATGGGCAATATGGACATGTTGTTATAGAGTTTTCCCCTTCTGAAAGAGGAAAGGGGTTTGTTTTTGAAAATAAAATAAAAGGCGGATCTATCCCGCAAAATTTTATACCTTCGATACAAAAAGGCCTAATTGAAGTTATGAAAAAAAGTGTGTATGCGGGTTACCCTGCAGTAGATATAACGGCAACACTTCTTGATGGTTCGTTCCACGAAGTTGATTCATCGGATATCGCTTTTCGTCTTGCGGCAATGGGCTGCTACAGAGAAACTTTTTTAAAAGCGTCGCCGGCTCTCATAGAGCCATATATGCTTATTGAGGTTCTTACTCCGGAAGAATATTTAAGCAGTATCGTCGGTTACATATGTTCAAAACGAGGTAAGATAGTAAACATAGAAGATAAGAGCAACCAGAAATTAGTTATATCCGAGGCCCCGCTTGGAGAGATGTTCGGGTATTCACAAATTTTTCGTTCGTTATCATCCGGTCGGGCTACTTTTAGTATGGAATTTTTAAAATATGAGCCGCTGCCGTCTAATCTAGCCGAAAAAATAATTGCCGAGGACAAGAAGGCAAAAGAAGCACAGAACAAGTAGAGATACACCGCAAAGCCGCAAAATGCCGCAAAAACGCAAAAAAGACAAAAGATATCCATTTACTTTTACGACTTTGCGTTTCCTTTGCGGTTTTGCGGTGTGTGTATCTTGACAAAAAGTTTTTTTCAAATAGAATTATTATTCACGGTTTGGAAATATTATTTATATTATATTGCGGTTCCAAGATCATAATAAAATTGTCTTCATCAGTTACCTGCATTAAATAATCATCATTTCTAATCTATCAGGCCGCAAAAGGAAAGGGTGTTGTTATGTCCTGGTTTAGATTTCCATGGTTATGTAAAATTTTTGGCCATCGTCTGGTATTGATAAACGATTTAAGAGAAAGCATGATTAAACGGCAAAGAGTAGTTTACCGGTGTTTAAGGTGCGGCCAGCCCGTTGTTTTATGTGCTAAGACGGGGGATGAAGTAGATAACATTGTTGAAGCCAAAGACAATGCAATCGAAGAATAAAGGTGATAAAAGGTAGGGGCAAAAAGTAAAAAAGCTTACGTTTCTCATCGCGACGCGTCTTATGTTCTACTTGGATTTTAGAAAAACTTGACAAAAATTTGTTTTCTAATATAATTCTTTTTCGCGGTTTTAAAATTTTTTAATTTATTCATATTACGGTTACAAAGTGCAATAAACTGTCTTCATTGGTTACCCGCGTTAAATAATTATTATCTTAATTTACTAAAACCGCAAAAAAAAGGATAGTGCTATGTCTTGGTTTAACTCTCCATGGATATGTAAATTTTTTGGCCACCGTTTTCTGTTAATTAACGACTTAAGGGAAGGTGCAATTAAGCGGCAAAGAATTGTCTATCGCTGTTTAAGGTGCGCCAGCCCCATGATTGTACGAGAGGGCGAACGAAGAAGTGAGGAACGCCGCCAGGCTCAAAGAAGGCGTAATATAAGAGGCCATAACGATAGACGGCAAAACGGAAGAAGACGAATTCTCCCAACGCATAATGATATTCCGCATTTAATGCACAGTTGAGCTGTAAACAAAAATTAATATCAGGCAGATAATGTGAATCTGCGTGTAAGGACGATCTAAAATCTGCTTCCTGGAAAATTATAAATCAATTAGATAAGACACTTCGGACGTTTTTGTTTATTGCGTCATCAGCATCAATTCGGCTACCCAACAGGGTGCCCTGTTGGACTACACACCTTTTCTACGCCACTTTGGCTAAAAAAGATTGCTGGACCTGCGTCTGACTGGTTTGCCAAATATTTTTAACTATAAATTCGTAAAAAATCGGGATTAAAATTTATAGCACTATTTTTTGTGTTATAATATTTTACTAACAGTAAGGAGGATTATGACCAAGGCGTTGTTGACAGATAAAATCAAGTGGTTTCTTGAAAAAAAAGAGTTTATCAATACGGGGACCTGTAATTTTTCCGGAAGGCCGAATGTTGCGCCTAAATTCTTGGTAAAACTGGAAAATAATATTATATACCTTGCTGATTCTGTATTTGGGAGAACATTCAATAATTTAAAAATTAATCATCATGTATCGCTCTCAATGGTAGATATGGATAGTTTGATAGGTTATCAGATAAACGGAGTTTGCGAAGTAATAGAGCGGGGTGTGGAATATAAAAAGATACTTAAAGAGATGAAAACAAAGCAGATAAATTTTTCCGTGACGAGGCTCATCGAAGGTCTGCATAAAGAAAAAAAGTATAAAGATTTTGAGGTAACTTTATCAGAAAAGGTCTGTATATTTAAAATAAAAATAGAAGAAATAGTATCTATCGGCGTAACCGGAAAATTAGAAAGAACAAAAATCTAAGTTTTCCTTAAACCATAGCTGTTCTAATCGTTTTAACAATTGACCCGCATTTTTAATCAAGTATAATAATTCATAGAAGTATCTCAGATAAATTATTTACCCTCCGGAAGGAGATATTTATTAAAATGTCACGCTTATCAAAAGGATTGATCAAACCAAAATATTTCTTTGCTATCTTCATACTTATTTCAGGCATTTTACTGTCTTTTGCCCTATCCAGGACAGCATATCAATGGGAGAATAACAATATAGAGACAGCGTTTGATTTGCAGGCAAACGACAGGGTGCAGGTTGTAATCGACAGCCTCAATGACCATGTTGATTTGTTATCTTCTATGGTTGATTTTTATGAGGCAAGCGAAAAAGTAACGCGTAAAGAATTTTATGATTTTACAAAAAGAATTTTCATATTACATCCGGACATACTTTCTCTTTCCTGGATCCCGCGCGTTTTGCATTCAGAAAGGCCGGCTTTTGAAGAAACGGTGCATCTTGAAGGTTATCAGGATTTTCAGATTACAGATTTAAAAGATGAAAACCTGGTTAAATCAGCTTACCGCGAAGAGTATTTTCCTGTATATTATGCCGAACCATTTGATGAAAACAAAGTAACGATTGGTTTTGATCTTTATTCTGATTTGATACGGCGTAAAGCAATAGACCAGGCACGCGATACAGGCATACCATCAGCAACAGGCAAGATTAGACTTTTAAGAGAGGCAAATGGAGGTTTTTCATGCCGTATTTTTATGCCGCTTTACAAGAAACAAGTGCCCGTCGCGACAATAGAGCAAAGACGGGAAAATCTTACTGGTTTTGTTTCTTTGCTTTTTCGTGTGGGGCCCACCGTAGATAACGCCTTAAGCCGCATAGGGGGCGCGGGAGTAAATTTATCGCTTTATGAAGGGCCGATAACCGATCCAAATAATTTTCTTTATTATTATAATTCTGAACCGTATGCGTATAAGGCCGTAGATAATCCAACGCAAGTATCTAATAATTCTTATCAGCAAATTATGTTTACGAAAGAATTTAAAATGGCGGACAGGATTTGGTTTATTGTCTGTCGTCCGACCGAGTCGTTTTTCCTTGCATATAAGCATATATCCTCGTGGGTAATTTTTATCTGCGGTATGCTTATAACATTAGTTCTTACGGCTTATATTTTTAGTATTTTAAACAGGGCTCAACGCGTCGAGTCCATTGTAAAAGAACGTACAATGGCGCTTAATAACTTAAATGATGAAGTAATAAAGATCAGCCGGCATAATGAATTGATTCTTGCTTCCATAGGTGAAGGAATACTTGGTCTTGACGTAAATGGAAATCATATTTTTGTAAATCCGTCGGCAGTAAAAATGCTTGGGTTTACCGTAAGTGAACTTATAGGTAAACCTATCCATATATGGTATCACTCAAAAGAAGAAAACAGCGGGCACCCCTCACAGGAATGCCCTATTTTAATGGCAATAAGGGACGGCCAGGTGCATACCGTAAGAGATGAAGTATTCTATAGAAAAGATGGCT
>JBAZGZ010000081.1:0-7507 GCA_041652615.1 Candidatus Omnitrophota bacterium
CACCCGCCTGCCCTTTATCTGCCGCGAGCAACGCCCCAAGATCCAGTTGGATGCATTTCAGACCGGGTATATCCCCGGAAAGACGAAAAAACACTTGGGCAGCTAGTCCTTCTCCCTTGCCATAGGACTCCGTAATAAACACAGTATTGCCGGATAATTTAAGAAGGCTCAACGCGCGATCGACATCATTATCCGGATTAAAGCCTTTAGGATAAGCACCTTTAAAATCAAAAATCTTTAAGCCTACCTTAGGGTATTTATCCTGGATAGAAGATAATATTTGCACTGTACCGTTAGTGTTTTTGCACACGATGTTAGACATTAAAATTAAATCTTCTCGATTATGGAAAAATTATAATTCCCAAAAATTAATTAAATATAACATAATAACTCTACTCTATCAATAAAATCTTTAAGAAATATGCCCAAAAAAAGCAGCACATATCCATAGATCACTTATCGGCAGGTTTTAGTTCCCAGTAAGCGAGCTTACCTTTATTATTAATATAAAGATAAACTCTGTCAGAACTAAAATATTCTGTTGGTTTGCGGTAAAGCAAGACTTCTATTATATTATCCTCCGCTTCAACTTTTTTAACCAATACAGGCTCACTGTAATCTTCAATAATCAGGCGCTTAGATTTACCCCTCAGAAGACGGTTATTTTTTATGTCATCCAACAACCTGCTAAAACCTTTCTCCTGCTTTTTTAGATAAATATCTATATCTCTCTGGTTGTCAGAAACATTTTTTAGAGTAAACAACTCATCTAAATGCTCCACAGTCGCACAACCACTTGCAAGAACAAGCAAAGAATAAATCATTAAACTTCTAATTTGCATAATCATTATCTTTTAATAAATCCTGAAATTAATTTTAGGTTAACCAATGTTAATCGATGTTAACCTAGGTTAATCAAGGTTGCCTAAAGACTTAAACGCGATTTATATTCATCCGTAACTTTGCTTAACCTGGGTTAACCTTGTATAACCTGGGTTAACTTTTTCAATGTAACCTCGGTTAACCTTGTTTAACCTGGATTAACCTTAAATGCTACCAATCACTTCTGTTCCCAACCGCCGATAGAATCCTGGAACCAATACCCAGCCGGCGCTCTTTTGTAATCATCGTCAAAAAAGATCTTGGCAGTCTCGGAAAGCTTTGCGCCGTTTTTTTCGGCTATTGCGGCATAGATTACGTTTCGATCGTTATTTTCTTCATTTACCGCGCTCTGCACATTGCCGCGCATATCAGAAGGGATACTTTTACCGATTATCACAAGAAGAGCGCTTCTGTTCTCACCGATATAACCCCTACTGGCATATTCATCAATCACGCTTTTCCTATCCTTCCTTCTCTGGATTGCCGCGGCCACATCCTGTGATTGCGCCTGGGCATACGCGTTTTCTATAAAAAATATCGCGTTCATCTGTTTTTCCGATGAACCATAAATCTGATCCTGCACAGAAGCTACATCTGCGGCCACATGCTGGTAAACATCAACCCGCATATTGATATCAACTTTTAACGGTTGAGATGTCTGAAGATTTACCTTAGCGCACCCTATAGCTGCGATTGCTATGAATATCCAAAATACTTTTTTCATCCCGTTAGAAAATTTTTGTTTCACTTGATTATCCTTAGTCATATTACCACCCCTCCATTTAAAATTAATTCTATATTAATACCTCAATAGTTATATACTTTCTAACGGGATTCATTTCTTACCTCCTTTAATGAGCACATCATTTTTCCAAGCCTCAGATGGCGCCAGAAAAATGACAGTGCGAATTAAACCCAGCACTAATTTTTAGAAGGGTGCTGAATTGAAAATAATTTTTAAAATATTATATAGCTCTTACTTTTACCCACACATTATCCAAAAATTAGTGCTGGGTCAAATTCGGCTACGCAATTTTCTGCGCCTTCGGCTTGAAAATTTGCTGCCTCATTTGACATCATGGAAATTAATTGTTATATTCCTTCTACCCATAGCCTCTGAAGTAAAATCTAACCCAAGTTTTAAAGCGTCCGCTTCATTCTTTGCACTTACAACTCCTACATTATACTCATAATTCTTAAAATTATCAATCAAGGCATTATAGGAAGGCCCATCGAGATAAGACTTCAAAAATGCGAGGGATGACTCCTTCTTTATATTAATAAACCCGTTACCCTTATTATAAAAACCAGCCTCCACTGTTTCTATTCCAAGCCCGCTTACGCAAGCCCGCAAAGAGCCGTCGAAGGACCCTTTAAACGCGGCATCTTCTGACGCGAAAACATCCACTATTTTTTCAAAGGAAACACCGGAAAAATTCGCAATCAAACAAAATTTATTATATTTACTGAAATCAATTTTTGCGCTCAAATAACCCTCGGGGCCAAAAAAAGCATTTTTGGCTTTCGGAAAAATTATCTGATTCACGTTAACCTTTACCGGTATAGAAAAATTATTAAATTTTTTGTCTTTGGCCCGTACAGACGGGGTACTAATCAGATACAGGCCCTTTCTGAATTTGCGAAGGCCCAAACGCGTTATTTCAAAATCCTGCGAGTGTATCTCAAAATTGGAAACATTTGCATCTTCTAAAAGTAACTTATCTGAGCCAACCTCGGCGATAATAGAAAAATTTGATGACGCATCAAAAGTTTTGCTTTTTAAATCTATATTTATATTTTGTAAATTAAACTTAATTGGCCTAAAGTTAGCCGGCAAAGCCGCCGGAGCTGTTTTTTTATTTGAAATACTTTGCGTTAGGCCTTCAAGCGACTTTACTTTAAGAACGAGATCCGACAGCGCGAACTCACTGAGGTAAATTGGCGCGCCTTTTTGAAATTTAAACCTGATTAGTATATTTTTTGCGGTAGCATCAAAATCTTTACTGCTTAGCTTCAACCCTTTGATACTGAAGGAATCAAACCACAGATTTACTCTTTGTATTTTGCAATCTATTTTAAAGTTCTTACGCACAAAACCTTCAAGGTTAAACCTGATAATCTGATTTCTAAAGACAGTTGTCAGCAAAATAGCCGACATTAAAAACAATATGAAA
The DNA here is from genome assembly GCA_041652615.1 of Candidatus Omnitrophota bacterium. Taxonomy (GTDB): domain Bacteria; phylum Omnitrophota; class Gorgyraeia; order Duberdicusellales; family 4484-171; genus JAJYOP01. Next base: position 3,057 of record JBAZGZ010000081.1, read on the forward strand.
ATTTTAATTACTTTTTTAAACATCATTTAAGCCCTTTTACAAACTCTCTGATGTAGCCGGTATAGTCTTTCTCAGATTCCAGAAACGCATGATTGTGATCGCCGGTAATTGCTGCCAATTGTTTCGGCTCTTTTGCTTTTTTGTATAGCTTTTCACCCAATTCAAACGGAACTAAATTATCATTACGGCTATGGATGAATAATTTTGGCAGGTTTATTTTTTCTATCCGTGCGAGCGAATTAAATTTGTCGCTGACAAAAAATGAAGGTATATAGGGATACATAATTTTACCCATATCACTTATATTGCTGAACGCTTCCTCGGTTATTAAAGCTTTTGCTCTGACTTTGGTGCAAAGTTCAATAGCCACTGCCCCGCCTAAGGATTCACCGTAAATAATTATTGAATCCGGGTTTATCCCTTTAATTTTAACAAGATAATCGTAAGCTGCGCCCGCGTCCAGGTAAACGCCTTTTTCCGATGGCTTTCCTTCGCTTTTTCCATAACCGCGATAATCAATTATGAAAATATTTAGGCCGAGATTATTTAGTATTTTTATCTTATCCAGCCGGTGGCTAATATTTCCGCCATTGCCATGGAAAAATAATATTGTGTATTTAGCTTCTTTTGCCGGAATAAACCATGCATTTATTGTTTTACCGTCTTCGGTTTTAAAATAAGTATCCGTAAATCCAAGGCCTATCTCTCTAGGGGTATATTCGATTTTTTTGGAAGGGTAGAATAAGCTTCTGGCTTCAAGATATTTGACATAAATAAACAGGCCAATTACCGCAAATAGTATTATTACCGTTATTTTTAACATTATTTGTTTAAACATTCTTTTCAGGAAGGGATTTTTTCGCCTCTAAGAATTTCTGGGATAAGCAGCGTATCTATACGTAACCCTCCGTCATGTTCGATGCTGATAGTATAAATAAAACCGGGGATAAACCTTGTGCCGGGAGCTTCTATCTGGGCATTTTTTATGCCCATCCGCTTTGCTTCCTGCGAATTAAGCGCGTAATTCCAGAACTTCTTCCAGATTTTATCTTCAAATTTGTTACGCGCCCTGAAAATCTTATAAGCCGCAGGCACCTCATCGATATTTACCAAATCATAAACCTGGGTATTTTCTCCATCAAGCAGGAAAACCTTCCAGAAAAGATAAATACTTTTTCCGCGCAGCCTGTCTCCGGATTTTACATAAGCATCATTGAATCTGACTACGAGCGACTGAAATTGAATTGTGTTTCCGGAAAAAGTAAAATATCGCGGCGCAAGCGGCTTATCTCTTGTGTCAAATTCAACAAACTTTATTGTAGTTATATCCTTTCGGTTTACCTTGTCATACTTAACATCGGTAACTATTACCTCGGCAACGCGAGAATCCGTATTTAAGCGGTTAATTACCTGCTTTAAAACCTGATTTTCCAGGAAATATTTGACGCCGAATTCGTAAGCAAAAAATAGGATAGCAGCTACAATAATAAAACTTAGCAGAAAGTTTAGCTTTTTCATAATTGACACGAATGACCACGAATTTAAAACAAATTTACACGAATATATTGACTGAATTATATTGAAAACATTATAAACTTACCATGGAATTATTCAATCAAATTTTCTCTTTGCATTTCTCTCCAAAAGTGCTATATTTTTTATGAAATATTTATTCATATCGCTTCGCGACATTTATACTTTATAAGATAATTTAAGGAGGTAAGAGATGGAGATACAGAATGATAAGCCGCAAGTTTACACATGGTTTGTAGTTTATTGCGTTTTAATGGCACTAATGTATCTGGCAGTTACAGCTATGGGTATATTTTTCCCAATGCTTTCACAGATGTCCAGCAGGCCACAGCCTGAAGACCAGATAACAGGAATAATTTACACGGTTTTTGGAGTAATTTTCTTCATTCCTTTTGCTATCGCGCCGTTTTTAAAACCAGGCCCGGGGGTATGGGTATATGACTTAGTGCTTATTTGTTTGGGCATGACCAGCTGCTGCTGTCTACCCATAACAATACCTCTACTTATTTTCTGGATAAAACCGGAAACCAAAGCTTATTTTGGAAAATAGCATGCAGGAAAGCAAGCTAGATAAAACAGCAAACGCACCCTCTTCTTTAATTTTAAAAGCTATCATAGGCATTATATTATTATGCTCTCTTGCCTCAGGGGTAGCTTTATATCTGCTCAAGATAGACCTGCTTAGATTCTCTCCCAAAATACAATTGTGCTTCTTCCATTCCATCACCGGCATACCCTGTCCTTTCTGCGGCATGACCCGGGCTTTTTTAGCCATAGGGCAACTCAATTTCGTAAAAGCCTTTGGCTTCCATCCCCTTTCCATAATCGCGCTGGCAATAATGGTTATATATCTCTGCGCTAAAAAATTCCCTTTATGGCTACAACACAGGGCCTGGGCTTATCTATTTTTATTTGTAACAATCACAACTTGGGCATTACGCCTAATTGTTCGCTAGCTTAAACAACCGGTTTATTCTGCCCAATAAAATGGTGCCTCCCGGCAACACAGAAACTTCAGTAACGTCATAAAGTTTTTGAAGCTGTTTGGAAATCTGCCGAATATCACTACCATGCTTTATAATTAAATAGACACGGCTTTTCGCGGAATTCTTCAAGGGCGCGCACAAAATGCCTTCTAAATTGAAATTCCTGCGCGCAAACAATCCGGTAATGTGAGACATGACACCAGCGTGATTATTAACTGTTAACACAATAATGTAATTTTTAGTTTTATTCATTGCTGCTGCCTCCTATCATCTCCTTGTTTGATTTGCCCGGACGAACCATCGGGATAACATTATGGCCATGGTGAATGTTAATATCAACCAGCGAAGGCTTAAAGCTCGATAATGCTTTTTCCAAAACAGATAGTGCTTTCTTGCCTGAAGATATCTCAAAAGCTTCTACGCCAAACGCATTGGCAATATTTTTGAAAGAGTGTTTTGCCGAAAATTTTGAAGCAATGTAGCGCTTAGCGTAAAAAAATTCCTGCTGTTGACGCACAAGGCCCAAATGCCCGTTATTCATTATAATAATCGTAACATTAAGATTTAATTCCGCTAAAGTCGCAAGCTCCTGTATGTTCATTAAAATTGAACCATCCCCGCTTATGCAAACTATTTTCTTTTTGGGGTTTGCCAGCGCGGCACCGATTGCCGCAGGCAAACCAAACCCCATAGTGCCTAAGCTGCCGGAAGTAAGCAGGGTGCGCGGCTTCTTTAACGGATAACTTTGCGCAACCCACATCTGATGCTGGCCGACATCGGTTGTAATTATTGCCTCAGACCCAACCAGCTCACTTATCGTTTTAATGATATTAACCGGATGCAAGATGTCCTTTGGCGTAAACAACGGGTAGGCTTTTCTTTTTTCCTCAATCTGGAAAAGCCAACCTTTGCGTTTATTATTTTCCACGCGAGGTATTAACCGTTTTAAGGCTTCGCCAATATCCGCGCAAAGCGAAAAATGGGCACTTTTGATTTTATCAATCTCCGCATTGTCGATATCAATGTGTATAATTTTAGCATTGCGGCAGAAATGCTTGACATAGCCGGTTGCTCTATCGTCAAAACGCGCGCCAAGAGTAATTATTAAATCCGATTCTTCCATCAGTAAATTAGTAGAAGCCCGGGCATGCATACCAAGCATACCAAGATAAAGCGGATCCTCTGCGTTAAATGCTCCAAGGCCCATAAGCGTTGAGGTAACAGGTATGGAATTTTTCTTTGCAAGCCTGGAAATTAGATTTTGGGCGCCTGATGAAATAATTCCTCCGCCTATATACATCAAAGGCCTCTTTGAATTATTAATCATTTGCGCTATTTTTGCTATTCGGCCTTCGTCAATTTTACAATTTTTTTGCGGCGTGTGATTTTTCGGCCAATGATCAAATATAATAGTTTCAGCTTGAACATCTTTTGGAACGTCAATCAAAACCGGACCGGGCCTGCCGCTGGCTGCGATCCTAAAAGCTTCAGGGATCACCATCAAAAGCTCCCTGGAGTTTCTGATTAAAAAATTATGCTTGGTAATAGGTATAGTCATACCGTAGGTATCCACCTCTTGAAACGCATCTGTACCGATTAAACCCTTGGAAACCTGGCCGGTAATAGCAATTATCGGGATAGAATCTAATTTCGCGTCAGCAATCGCCGTTAAAAGATTGGTTGCGCCCGGGCCAGAGGTCGCAAAACAGACTGCCGCGTTGCCAGTTGAACGCGCGATGCCTTGAGCGATAAAACCGGCTGACTGCTCATGGCGCACCAGGATATGCCGGATCTTACTCTTATAAAGCGCGTTATAAAGCGGCAAGTTCGCCCCTCCCGGGATCCCCGCAATAATCTTTATCCCCTGCCTCTCCAATAACTTTATTATTATCTCTGCTCCACTGTATCTCATTTTACCCCCTTATCTTAGAT
>JBAZGZ010000082.1:0-7471 GCA_041652615.1 Candidatus Omnitrophota bacterium
ATAACCGCCTCTGCTGGAATAGTTTATGACAAAATTGCCCATAGTAGCCTCGGAAAGCTTTTCCAGTTCACCTAAAGGTATTTCTTCTTTTTGTAGGATTGCCTTTTGCTCTATGGCCGGAGCCTGGAAAGGAAGTTCTTGCTTAGGGGCATTTTTAGAAACAAAAAACATGTAACCTATTACAAATACGAAGGTTATAAGAAGTGTTTGGGTTAATCTTTTGTCCATTTTACCTCATTTTGCTCGGTTGGATTACTGGGAAGAGAGCAGAAACCCCAGAAAAACGCAACAAATATATATATTTTCCTGTTTTACCCCTGTTCTCTGTGCTCTGTTGTCATTTCTGAACCGGATCATACCCGCCTTTCGCAAAAGGATGGCATTTTACTATACGCTTTAACGCCAGCCCGAAAGCCTTAAAAAAAGGGTATTGGGTAAAAGCATCCTTAGCGTAACAAGAACAGGTAGGTATATAAATACACTGCGAAGGGAAGAAGTGCGCAATTTTCTGGTAAAGGGAAATTAACAAGATAGCGACCTTGTTCATAGCGAGCTTGAAACAGTCAATCGCCGTCTTCCTTTCAGCCTTCTTCTTTGTAAAACTTTTCTACCGCTTTTTGTGGCCATTCTTGCACGAAACCCGTGTCTTCTTCTGCCTTTTATTTTAGTTGGCGTTTTAAGATGTTTTTTCATAGGCAAAATTGTAACATAACCTATACAGGTGTCAACTATATTTTAGGCCGATGTACTAGCAAGATAAGAATGTCCTATTTCTAGCAAAGTAGAAATGTCCTATTTTCTGGTTTTCTAAAGAGCGTTTGCAAAAATTTCTTTTTTTCCTTTGATATCAAGCGAACCGAACTTAAAACTACGCCAATGATGATCCTTGGGGTGAATGTGTATTTGACGCATCTTATACGGTTGCTTTATCTTTTTCGGGCGTTGGGCAATCTCTTTATACCGTAACGCTCTTGCCTTGTGCGTAATAAGCAAAGAACCGTTGATGCGCTCTTCCACGATAACTTCTCTTGCCCGGATGTTATCTTTAACTTGATAGAGCCTGCCTTCGTGCACTACAGTAAAGTCATTACGTAATGCTCTAATCGTTTTTATAGCTAGAATCTTGTTAAGATCTATACCTTCGGGTAAGGGCCGGTGCAAATCATCCGGGCTTAGCGCCTCTACACTAAAGCGCCGGTTAAAGCCGGGTAAATATGCCTTTAAGAATTCATTTGCCGTCTGAATGCTACCGATACCGCTTAAGCGCATCTCTTTAACCAGCCTGTCCTGGAAGGTCTTAAAGAGCCTTTCAATCCTGCCTTTAGCCTGAGCTGATTGTGCATGTATCAAAGTAACTCCTAATTCTTCAAGAGCCCTGCCGAATTGGCTTAAGGGTTTAAGGTCTAATAATTCTTCTTCCGTTGTAGGCTTGCGCGTGCCTTTATATGTTGTATGTCTATCAAGATATACGCTTTGCGGCAGGCCGTATTTCAAGGCATAACGCTTAAAGCTGTCCATTGCAGGGAAGGTGCCTTCATATTCATAAAACTGCGCATAGACACGGCCAGTGGCATCATCAATGTAACCCATTAATACACAAGGCGCGGCTCTTCCTTCAAACCAATCATGGTGAGAACCGTCCATCTGCAGCATTTCCCCATAATACGTTTTGCGCTCTCTCCAGCTGCGATGAGGACGGGCTTTACGTTTTTCGTAAGGCAGACCTTCGGCAATAAACCATTGCCTTATTGTCTCACGGCTTATTTTAATTTTATTCCTTTCAAAGAGCTTCTCTGAAGCAAAGGTCGGGCTAAAACCCTCGTATTTGCCTCTGCATAAGGCAAGGACTTTATTTTTTATCGTTTCAGGGATCATCCGGTGCGATCTAATGCCTCTTAAGCGATGGATGATTCCTTTATTTGACTCTTTACGTACGCGCTTTACTAATCTACGAACCTGGCGCTGGCTTAATTTAAGCAAACAAGCTACTTCACGCTGTTTAAGATGTTTATCAATAGCTTTGCGTATAATATGTAACCGATTTAATTCCTTTTGATTCATTATAAGAATGTCCTCCACTGCTTTTACCTCCTTTTAGAGGCATTATAGCAGTCTCAAGAATAGGACATTCTTACTTTGCTATTTTAGGACATTATTATATTGCGATTACACTATATTTTAGGCCGAACAAAGAGTGGGGGAGAGGTAACAGAAAAAAATAATAAGAAAAGCGTGCGCGCTAAAATTTGCGTAAACATTTTTTTTCAAAGCCCTTCGCCCCATATTTATCACCTTGCTTACTGCGTGCTCCCCGTAATGGTCATTACCCCGCCTCGCAGAAGATGCTAAAAAATTACAGCCTTATTATTTGCCCTAGCATTTTTTCTGCGCCTTTTAGGCTTTAAAAAATGCTGTGCTTTCGCCAAAAGCTTTTAAACTTTTGGCGAGACCTCGCCACTTTTTTAAAAGAAAAAAGTGGCGGGCATTAAAAATGGTTGCAAAGGAATTTTATTGGGGTATAATTTAAACAACTTTTTGGATAAACTAAACCATTGTGAATAACTTGTGAATTTTGTGAATTGAGTTTTCATCCTTATGGAAAAAGTCTGGCAAGCCTGTAGAGAAAACCTTAAAATAATCCTTGGTGAGACATCTTTCGACACCTGGATAAACCCTCTAAAATTCAAGAAAATCGAGGGTTTATGCCTCACCCTTGAGGCCCCTGATGGCTTTTTTAAAAATTGGATCGAAACCACCTATCTGCCCCAAATAAAACAAGCCTTAAAAGAGGTCACCCAAAAGGATTTCGAGGTAAACTTTGAGGTAAACCCTACCCTACTTAAAAGAGGAACGAACAAAATTTTTAAAACTATCGGCGCAACATTCCAGGAAGAACCTCAGGATTCAATCAGATTGAACGCACGGTTTACTTTTGATAATTTTATCGTAGGCTCCTCAAACCGCATGGCTCACGCGGCATCGCTGGCGGTTTCAAGCGCGCCCGGAAAGTCATACAACCCGCTTTTTATTTACGGGGGAGTGGGGCTTGGCAAAACCCATCTTATGCAGGCCATTGCTAACCAGATAATTTCTCAACATACCGCGGCAAAAATTAAATACACCTCGTCAGAAAAATTTACCAACGAGTTGATTATGGCTATCCAGACCCGGTCAACGGAAAAATTCCGCCAAAAATACAGAAATATGGATGTCCTTTTAATCGACGATATCCAGTTTCTTGCCGGCAAAGAGGCTGCCCAGGAAGAATTTTTCCATACTTTTAACGTTCTATACGACTACCATAAACAGATTATTGTTTCTTCTGACAGGCCTCCAAAAGAAATACCTAAGTTGGAGGAGAGGCTTGTTTCACGCTTCAGTTGGGGTCTGGTTGTTGATATACAACTGCCTGACTTTGAAACCCGCGTAGCTATACTTAGAAAAAAAATGGAAAAAGATCCTATAAAAATAGATGAGGATGTTATTACATTTATCGCGAAAAATATAACAACAAATATCCGTGAGCTTGAGGGTGCTCTCATACGCATCATCGCCTATTCCTTAATAGAAAGTAAACCTATCAGCCTTGAGCTTGCGAAGGAAATTTTAAAAGATATGGTAAAAGAGATATATAAACGAGTAACTCCTGATCTTATCCTTGAAAGGGTGAGTAACTACTTCAATATCCCCAAAGAAGATTTAAAGAAGGGGAGACGGAGCAAAAACTTAGTGATGCCGCGCCAAGTGACCATGTACCTGGTGAGAGAATTAACCGATTTATCTTTGCCGGAAATCGGCGCTTCTTTGGGCGCGAAACACCACACCACAATTCTTTACGCCCACAAAAGAGTAAAGGAAAGTTTAAAAACGAATGAAAAGCTAAAATTAGCTGTTGACAATATTAGACAGGAAATTAAGAGTTTATAAAATATTTTTTGTGAATAAAAAACTGGTTTTCTTTTTTGTTTCTGGTACAATTACACTTCTTAACAATTTAAACAGGCCCTACTATCCCTACTACTATGAATTTTATTATTAATAAAGAAGTAATACTCGACAGTCTACAGAAAGTTTTGGGACCCGCTACGTCGAAACAAAACTTTCCGATACTAAATAGTGTACTAATCTCTACCACAGGGAATAAGCTTAAATTCATAGCAACAGATTTAGATGTCACGATTATTTCTTCATGTGAAGCCAACATAAAAGAAAAAGGTAAGGTGGCTGTACCAATGAAGAGATTTATTTCTATTATCAGAGAGCTGCCACTTGAAGAAGTAGCCGTGGAAATGGTCAAGAATAACCTCTTAATAAAGTGTGGAAAAATTGAGTTTAAAATAAATACACTAAATCCGGCAGAATTTCCTCAAGTAGAAGAGGAAAAAGAAGCATCTCTTATTAAAATAAACCCACATACACTCGAGGAAATGATAAGGATGACTTCTTTTTGTGTCGGGTATGAAGATGCTAATTATGTTTTAAACGGAATTCTTTTTGAAGTAAACGAAGACGAGATAATCATGGTCGCAACCGACGGAAAAAGATTATCGTATATCAAAAGAAAGCTTCCTGCAAACCAACCGGAAATAAAAACAAAAATCTCTTTCATTTTACCAATAAAAGCAATAAATGAGTTGTATAAACTAATTAAAGACAAAGAAGATGATGTGTTTTTGTTCGTAAAAGAAAACCGGGTGGGGTTTGATTTTAAAAACACTCAATTTATCGCAAGGCCGATAGAGGGAGAATTCCCTAATTATTCACAATATATCCCCAACGAAAACAAAGATAAACTTTCTGTGGATAGACAGAAGTTTATTCTTGCCTTGAGAAGAGCGGATTTACTTTCCACTCAAGATTATCAAGGCGTGAAGTGTGAATTAAAAAAAGATAGCCTGGTGATTTCCAAGTCTACACCTCAATTGGGGGAAGCAAAAGAGGTGGTTGAGGCAAGATATACCGGCCAAAGTTTTGAGATAGGGTTTAATCCGAATTATATAATCGACGTTTTGAAAAATATCGGCGACAATGAAGTAAGTTTTGAGTTTTGGGGGGCGGATAAACCAGCGGTATTACGAAAGGAAGACTTTGTTTATCTTATTCTCCCGATGAAGATATAGTGAACACATTGTTTTTCCAAGCCGGTAGTGGCGCAGGAAAAACAATAGTGTGAACTATCCCCGAGCGACCAAAAGGGAGCGAGTGGGGTAGTGAGAATATAGTAATTTATTCCAGGGGTGATACCCACCGAATGGCTACACATATAAAAAGTATACTGGTGCAGTTCCTAAAACACAAAAAAAGAGAAACTGCGGATATTAAACGTATTGAAGATATTGTGAATGGTGGGTTGGGGGAGAAGGTGGGAAAGTATATCCATCTTAAACGGGTATATAAAAGAAAACTGTTTTTCAGTGCGGACACTTCAGGGGCGCTGTATGAGTTTGGATTAAAAAAGGGCGATGTGCTTGAGGCTGTCAGAAAAGAGTTTCCGGAAATCGAGGGAACAAAAATAAAAATAGGCTAATTATGGCGGAGAAGGCAAAAACACAAAAATACGACGCGACAACGATCCAGATTTTGGGTGGCATTGAGGCGGTTAGAAAACGTCCGGCGATGTATATCGGAGATACCACTCCAAGGGGACTGCATCATCTAGTTTATGAGGTGGTAGATAATAGCATAGATGAGGCGTCGGGGGGTTATTGCGACAAAATAAAAGTTATAATTAATACTGATAATAGTGTTTCAGTTGAGGATAACGGGAGAGGTATACCTGTTGATATCCACAAAACTGTAGGTAAGCCTGCCCTTGAAGTTGTTCTTACCACACTTCATGCCGGAGGGAAATTCGACCACCGTGTTTATAAGGTGAGCGGCGGTTTACATGGCGTAGGTGTCAGTGTTGTTAACGCTCTTAGTGAGTGGATGGAAGCGGAAATAAAGAGAGATGGGGGGGTGTATCATCAGCGTTTTGAGAGAGGGCAGACAAAGACAAAAATTAAAACCATAGGTAAAACGAAAACTACCGGTACAAAAATTACTTTTAAACCGGATAAGGAAATATTTCCAGAAATCGAGTTTTCTTTTGATATACTTTCCCAGCGCTTAAGGGAGCTAGCTTTTTTAAATCCCAATATTGAAATAGTTCTTTCGGATGAGCGGACCGAAAAAGAAGCGACTTTTAAATTTAAAGGTGGTCTTGTGTCTTTTATTGAATTTTTAAACAAAAACAAGACACCTTTGCATGCCAAGGTGATAAGTTTCCAGAGAGAAAAGGATAATGTAATTGTCGAAGGGGCGATCCAATATAATGATGGGTACAAAGATAATATTTTTTCTTTCGCAAATAATATAAATACTATTGAAGGCGGATCGCATCTTACCGGTTTTAAAACCGCGCTGACAAGAGCGATAAATCAATACGCTAAAGGTAAAAACCTTCTTAAGGATATGGATAGTATTTCCGGGGAAGATATAAGGGAGGGCTTGTGTGCGGTTATAAGTGTTAAGCTACCTAACCCGCAGTTTGAAGGTCAAACAAAAACAAAATTAGGGAATTCCGAAATCGACGGCATGGTTGCTTCCGCAGCCTTCGAGGCTCTTTCCTCTTTTTTTGAGGAGAACCCGCCGGTCGCAAATAAAATAGTTGAAAAAACAATTCTTGCCGCCCGCGCCAGAGAGGCAGCGAGAAAAGCAAGGGAATTGACTCGCAGAAAAGGCGCACTTGATATGGGCAGCCTTCCGGGTAAACTTGCGGATTGTTCGGAAAGGGATCCGCAGGCTTGTGAAGTTTATATTGTTGAAGGTGAGTCAGCCGGCGGCTGTTTTTCCGGAGAGACAAAAGTAGCGTTAGCTGATGGGCGCAATCTTAGCTTCAAAGAGTTAGTGGGAGAAGGGGAACAAGGCAAAACTAATTATTGTTATACAATTAAAACCGATAACAGCATAGGTATAGAAAAGATATTGTTTCCGAGAATTACCAAAAGAAAAGCAGAAATTCTTAAAGTGATTTTGGATAGCGGTGAAGAAATTGTCTGCACTCCTAACCATAAGTTTATGTTGCGAGATGGTTCTTACGTTGAGGCGCAGAAACTAGAACCACAAATGAGCTTGATGCCTCTAAGGAAAAAACTTTCTAGAATAGAACACCGTATTACCATAGAAGGATACGAAATGGTTTTAAATCCAGCGACACATAAATGGATATTTACCCATTTGTTAGCAGACCAATATAATATTGAACAAGATAATTATGATAAGGAAGCTGGCACGCATAAGCACCATGTTGATTTTAACAAAGCGAATAATAATCCCAATAATATTACACGCCTTCCGGCAGAAGCGCACATGGAGCTCCACAGGAAATTAGCCACCCTCACTTTACATACAAAAGAAACCATAGAGAAATGTAATGCCATAAAACGGACTCCGGAATACCGCCAAAAAATTTCCCGGACAATGAAAGAAA
>JBAZGZ010000083.1:0-7386 GCA_041652615.1 Candidatus Omnitrophota bacterium
ATTTTATTTATGGTTTCGGGACAGATACAGAAGAATACTTTTTGTAATAAGTAAGGAGGAGCAATATGATTAAAATAAAACAAATGATTGTGTGTTTACTCACGGCTTTCACGTTAATGAGTGCAGCTTATGCCGCAGATAATCCAACACAAACCAAACCGGTACGTGAGAAATCCAGAGAACAATTTTCTAAAGAATTAAATTTAACACCGGAGCAACAGAGTAAGCTTACAGAAAATCGTAAAGCGCAGCGTAAAAATTTGGCGCAATTGCGAAAGGCTGTAAAAGAAAATGAAGCTAAATTGAGAGAAGCATTAAAAGTCCCCGGCGTTACTAAATCTTCCGTTCAACCGATAGCCAATGAGATAAAGTCTTTACAGGCGCAATTGATTGATAGCAGGATAGAGAGTATTTTAGCGGTACGGCAAATTTTAACCCCTGAACAGGTTGTTAAGTTTGACCAAATGGCGGATAAGTACAGAAAAAATAGAGGCGATAGAGTTAAGGGTCGGGGAGAAAGACAGAAATGCAACGATAAGGTGCAATAATTTGACATTAACTGTAGGGACAGGCTTACTTGTCCCTACAGTATAAAACATCCTGTCCTGAGTTTAGATAACCCATCAAATACTTGCCATTAATAAGATACTTCGGATGCTCTTATTTATCGCGTCCTTGAGCATCTATTCGCACTGTGACTTTTCCTGACGTCTATGTGGCTTGTAAAAATCACGTGCTCATGGAAAAATTAAATTAATAGTTGATAATTTCTGTAATTTTGCAACAATAGAATAGATAAAAAGAATTACTTATTGATATTGAACTTTCTATGCAGTCAATCAAGCCCCATCCTAAAAACATACTTATATTTGAAAGATTCCAGATACCTTATCGGATATTCGGTAAGGGCGAGGACATCATCTGTCTTAATGGCGTGCAACAGTCAATGGCAATGTGGCTTTCTTTTGTTAAAAGGTTCGGCCATTGTTATAGAATTACCTTATTTGATTTTCCTCATCAGGGAAAAGCTAAAATTAACAGCGGGCTCCATTCTGTTTCTTTTGATGAGCAAGTGAGGATCTTACACGCGATAATTAAAGAATCCGGCATAAAATCGGCAGACATTTGTACGGCATCATGGGGTGGGGTAGTGGCGCTTGCGTTTGCTTTACGTTTTCCTCAGCATGTAAAAAGACTTTTATTAGCCAGTATAGGCATAAAGCCAAACACTTGCATGAAAGATGTTATTCTCAAAGGCACAGCTATGAATAAACATGACCGGCAGGCCATGGCAGATTTATTAATAAACAGTTTTGGAGATAATTTACCTCAGGCGCTTAAGAATCAGATTATCGCTCAATTCCAATCTATGTCCGAAGAAAGAATCCGGGCCTTTAGCGAGCACGGAATGTCTGTAATTTTTAATGAATCTTTAGATAAAGTAATCCCACTTTCAGAGGTGACGAAACCTGTGGTTATTTTGTATGGTGGGAAAGATAAGATCATTGATTATAAAGATGTAAAAAGCATGGCAAAACAAATGCCAAATTGTGCCATAAAAGTTATTCCTAATGTGGGGCATTTTTTACATCTTGAGAGCGAAAAAGTTTTTGATACCTACGAAGAGATTCTTTTTCCAGGGAATGTCCCCGCGCATCAAAAGTCACGCCATGTGGCTCCAATTCTTTGAACCTTTCCTTATCGCAGCAGTTTAGAACCAAGGCCGCCGTCTTGGCGAACAAGACAGGATACGTTCAGTAAACCGTTTGTGTAATGGCGAACGAAGCCAATAAAAAGAGGGATTAAGCGGTTTGCGAAATTCTATATAAGTATAAAATCGTTAATATGATTAAGGAGGCAATTGGTATGAAGAGTATTTTTATATCATTAGTGGTTATGCTATTGTCCGGTTGCGCGAGTTTTATGGCCGAAAATGTGGACAACAAGATTGTTTATCCACCAAACAATCCCGAGAGCGTAAAAATATTTAACGAAGAGCCGAACAAACCGTATATAGTTATCGGAGAAATAACAGCAGAAGGAGAAACTCTTTCAAGGTCAGATACTATGGAACAACGTTTAAAAGATAAAGCGGCTCTAATGGGTGCAGACGCGGTTATTTTTAAGGTTCAAGAGCGAAAACCAGGTATGCGTGCCAACAATATGGTAGAAGGTAATTCATATGTTTATAATTATAATGAAATATTTGCTAAGAAAATGACAGGTAAGGCTATCCGGTTTAATAAATAAAGCAGATAGATTCGAGGCATAATAAAACACAAAAATTATTCTAATGGTTTATGCTGAATATAAAAAATATTTATGCAGGATAAAAAAAATTTATACACTTTTTTCTACGGAGCCGGATTATTTTTGGCGGTAACCGTTATATTTTTTTCTTTAAAGACAAACCTGATGGCTGAAAACATAAATAACAAAAAGATTAAGGTATTTTCAGCGACAACAGGAAAATTAATCGAGGTAGATACGGTTTATCGTACTAACGATGAATGGAAAAAAATACTCACCCTCGAACAATTCAAGGTAACCCGGCTTAAAGGCACTGAGCGGCCTTTTTCCGGGCAATGCCCTTTGCCAAAAAAAGGTAAGGAAGGAATTTACCGCTGTGTAGGCTGTGATAACGATCTTTTCGCCTATAGCACTAAATTTGAATCAGGAACCGGCTGGCCAAGTTTTTTTGAGCCGGTATCTATGCGCAATATAAAGACAGAAGAGGATCGAAGCCTGTTTATGGCGCGAACAGAAGTTTTATGCGCGCGCTGCGACGCGCATCTTGGCCATGTATTTGATGACGGGCTCGCTCTATCAGGAAAACGTTATTGCATTAATGCGGCTGCCCTTAAATTTTTTGAAACACAAAAAATATTTTACGACAATATTTCTATGACAAAAAAAGCAGATTTTGCCGCCGGGTGTTTCTGGGGTATTGAGGCGGCTTTTCGTAAATTAAAGGGAGTTGTGTCTACGCGGGTAGGTTACGCCGGAGGAAATTACAAAAATCCTACCTATAAAGAAGTATGTTCCGGTAAAACCGGTCACGCGGAGACAGTTGAGGTCGAATATGATCCTAACGTTATTTCCTATTACCAGCTTCTTGATGTTTTCTGGAAGATCCATGATCCGACTACTTTAAACCGGCAAGGCCCGGACGTAGGAGAACAGTATCGTTCGGTAATTTTTTATCGCAGCGAAGAAGAGAAACAAGCGGCAGAAGGGTCTAAAGCTAAGCTTAAGAAATCAGGCGTATATAAATCGCTGATAGTTACAGAAATCGTTTTTTTTAGTGAATTTTATCCGGCGGAGGAATATCATCAACAATATTATGAAAAAAAGGGGATCAGGGGGTGTCCGTTTTCTAACGAGAGATGATTTAGTTTTGAGTTCGTAGCTCTTAGCACTTAGGTAAATTAAACCCTGACACTTGATACCTGATACTTGATACAAAATAGCGTGTCAGGTGTCATGTATGATGTGTCAAGTTAACCTATGAGCTAAGTACTCAGAGCTAAGAGTTAAATTATAGCTTACGTAACAGGTAACAAAAGGAGGTTAATCATGGCTAACGTTAAAAAGGAGCTAGTGGAGATGTTAAATCATGCGTTGGAGCTTGAGCACGCGGCAAGAATCCAGTATCTTGCGCATGTGGAATTGATCAAGGGGATTAACGCGGAGAAGGTAATTGAGCGTATTAAAGAGATTGCTTCCGATGAGGAGAAACATGAGGGCATGTTCCGTAATCTTATCGGTAACTATCTTGGTGCCGAACCGGTAATGACTCTTGCTCCTACGCACAAGGCTAAAGAAATAAAAAAGATTTTAGAAGTTAACCTGAAAGGGGAGAAGGACGCGATTGATTTTTATAAGGAGATTTACAATAAGGTAATAGAGAACAAAGAAAGCTTCAAATATGAATTTGAAACCCTTGAGCACGAAATCAGGCATGTGATTATTGATGAACAGGAGCATGTGACTGAGCTCTCGGTTTTGC
Organism: Candidatus Omnitrophota bacterium; assembly: GCA_041652615.1. Taxonomy (GTDB): domain Bacteria; phylum Omnitrophota; class Gorgyraeia; order Duberdicusellales; family 4484-171; genus JAJYOP01. The sequence goes on from JBAZGZ010000083.1 coordinate 4,010, forward strand.
TTGGGATATAAGTTAGAAGTATTTTAAACGCCCCTTAGCGGTTTATAACCGGCAAGGGTTTTTTTTTGTTTTTATAGTGACGGAACTTTTCTTCCTTTCGCATTGTCTAAATTAATAACAAGCGCTAAAATTATTCAATAGGCTTAAATTTTCAATAACCTCCTTGACGGTATGAAATATTTGCTATATCATATTAGTCATACGTTTCATACATGGTAGATAAAGTAGAGAGTAGAGGGTAGAAAGTAGAGAGAAAGAATTATGACTATTTTCCAACTAAAAGTTTTTAAAGAATCCCGGTTTTCTTTCCTCTCTCTACCCTCTACTTTCTACTCTCTACTTACAAAAGGAGGATAGGAATGAGTAAATTTAGCGGTCCAAAATTATTCGGAACTGTTACCGTTGGTGAGAGGGGGCAGGTTGTAATTCCCGCACAGGTGCGCAAATTATATGCGATTAAATCCGGTGATAAGCTTGTCGTTTTTTCCAAGGCAGGCCAGCCGATTTGTTTTGTTCCGGCAGAACACTTTAATGATTTCCTTACGCATATGAGTAAAATGTTGAAAACAATTAAAAAACAAAACCCAGATATTCAATAAAAATACAATGGAAATACAGTTGAAATACGCTTGCTTCGCTCGCGAAATACATAGAAATACAATTGTATTCCCACTGTATTTCTACCGTATTTCTACCGTATTCCTATTTTTGTGCTGTTTTTGTTTTTCGGTTTATGCCGAGGAAGCTCTCAGCTGGCAGGATTGTGTAAAAGAAGCCGCAAAAAATCATCCTGATTTAATCGCTGCCGAAGAAGTAGTAAAGCAATCCGAGGCTGGCAAGAAGATTACCGCAAGCACACTCTATCCTCAAGTTTCAACCAACCTAAGCGCCTCTACGGCAAGGAACGATAATGGCATTACTAATACAGTTGGTGATGCATATAATTATGGTGTCGAAGGCAGCCAGTTGATATTTGACGGGACTAAAACAGTAAATAATGTCCGGGCTGCTTCAGAGAATATAAAAGCTTCAAAAGAAGCCTACAGATTTACATCAACCGATGTAAGATTGCGTTTACGCACCGCTTTTATAAATTTATTAAAAGCGCAAGAGTCGCTACGCATTTCAGGAGATATTTATAAAATAAGAAGCAAAAATTTAGGTTTAATTATGCTGCGTTATAGATCGGGGCTGGAGCATAAAGGAGCACTTTTAACTGCAGAAGCGAATTTAGCCCAGGCAAAGCTTGGTATCGTTGCGTCAGAAAGGAGTGTTAATGTTGCCCGTAGGCAGCTTGCAAAGGAAATGGGTAAAATAGAAACTATTTCTACTATTGCAAAAGGTGATTTTAACATAAAGGAGTCATTAGAAAAAAAACCTGATTTAGAGCTTCTTGCGAAAAATAATCCTTCTTTGCGGCAGTTAATTGCGCAAGCCAATGCTGCTGAATTTGGAGTAAAATCCGCCTATGCTGATTTCTGGCCCACGGTTTCTGCGTCAGCCGGCGCCGGCAAAAATGATTCTCACTGGTCACCAAAAAGTGATGAATGGAATTTAGGGCTTACTCTTACATTGCCTGTATTTGAGGGAGGTTTAAGAGTCGCCCAGGTAGAGCAGGCAAAGGCATCTTTAGGGCAAACTAAAGCTAAAGAAAAGAGCACGCGGGATAGTATTATCTTTACGCTGGAGCAGGCATGGGCAGGCTTGGAGGATACAGTGGACAATGTAAAGGTACAGAGAGAGTTGTTGACTGCTACTGAAGAGCGTTCTAAAATCGCTCAGGCGCAATATTCCATAGGTTTTATATCATTTGATAACTGGACAATTATAGAGGATAATTTAGTTAGTGCCAAACGGACTCTATTAAACGCCCAAGCCGACGCGCTTCTTGCTGAAGCGAGTTGGGTTAAGGCGAAAGGAGAAACATTGGAATATGAGTAAAAATAAAATTATTTTTATTTTATTGGTTATTGCTATCATTGGCATAGCGGCCTTTTTTAAATTTAGGCCAAAAGCAGTCACAGAAGAGTTTATGGTAGAAATAAACCCAACCATGGGCTCTATCCAGAATATTTTTTCAACTACGGCAACGGTTTTACCTAAAAATCGTCTTGAAATAAAATCTCCGGTCGCAGGCCGTGTTGAATCTATTTTGATTAAAGAGGGCGAGAAGGTTAAAATCGGCCAGATACTTGCTTGGATGAGTTCAACAGAAAGAGCGGCGCTCCTAGATGCTGCGCGTGGGCAAGGTCCGGATGCTTTAAAATATTGGGAAGACGCGTATAAGGCTATACCATTACTTTCACCAATTGATGGAGAGGTGATCGTGGCAACGACTCAGCCCGGCCAAACTATTGTTACCAGCGATGCTGTAATCGTATTGTCTGATCACTTAATAGTGAGGGCGCAGGTTGATGAAACTGATATTGGTAAAGTTAATATTAATCAAAAAGCTGTTATCAGCCTTGATGCTTATCCGGATATAAAAATAAAATCTTATGTTGAGCATATTTATTATGAATCAGAGACAGTTAATAATGTTACGATATATAAAGTTGATCTCGTTCCAGAAAATGTTCCGCCATTTTTCCGTTCCGGCATGAATGCGACCGTTGAATTCATAGTAAAGAGCAAAGACAATGTTTTGCTTCTGCCTCTTGACGCAGTACATAAAGAGAAAGACGAGAGTTTTGTTTATGTTGCCAACAATGCAGGTGAGCAGACCAAGAAAGTTATCACTATCGGCATGACCGATGATAAGAATGCAGAAATTGTCTCCGGTGTAGATGAAAATGACAAAGTAATCGTAAAAAGTAAAAAATTCGTTCTTCCCACAAGTGAAGCCGGCTCAAGCCCTTTTACCCCCTTCGGAAAGCCTAGAGGAAATACCAAAAAATAAAATGATAGTAAATATTTTTTTAGCACGGATGTCACTGATTGTTGCGGATGCAAACGGATGCTTTTATCCGCGACATCCGTAACCATCTGTCTACATTCGTTCTTGTAAAAAGTTTTTTACCACTAAATAAAATGATTGAATTAAAAAACGTCTCTAAAACTTATCAAATGGGCAAAGTAGAGGTGAAAGCCCTCTGTGATGTTTCATTGAAAGTTTCAAGCGGAGAGTTTGTCGCGATAATGGGCCCTTCAGGTTCCGGTAAGTCCACGTTGATGCATATTCTGGGGCTTCTGGACCGGCCTGATTCAGGCTCGTATTATTTAGGAGATAAAGAGCTAACTAAATTATCCGATGAAGAAATTGCCTGGATACGAAACAGGCTGATGGGATTTGTTTTTCAGCAATTTCATCTTTTACCGCGAATGACTGCTTTAGAAAATGCGGAGCTGCCGCTTATTTGTGCCGGCGAGCGGCATCT
>JBAZGZ010000084.1:0-7273 GCA_041652615.1 Candidatus Omnitrophota bacterium
ACCATATCAAGCATCCGAAGAGATGCAACTTCATCAAGCTCAACCACCGGACCAACAACCCTAAATACTTTTCCTGCTATGTTTGCCATATTAAAACGTTATTCGTTTATCGGTTGCGCGACTCGTTTCATCTATCGTTTTGCGTCATACGTTTGACGCAACCGTGACGAGCATCGCAACCTCTAACCGTAAAACGAATATTCATAACTTCCTCAATAATTCCATATAAATATCATCATAGACTCTTCTTAAGCGTGATGAAAACGTGTTATCAAAAATAACCCCGCCGTCTTTTGACTGCACTATAAAACCGATATCATTAAAATCACTTTTTATAAAAGTTAAAGATAAATCTTTGCTGAATTTATTACGGCAAAAATCGAGCGACTCTTTTTGAAATCCAGCATCAACCAATTTTTCATCGAGAAAGGAATATAAAACATCGAGTGAAGGCGAGTCAATAACTTTAGTTGCCTCGGCTACTGCTTTTTTTAAAAAATCTCGGTATTGCCCGGAACCCCTAAAGCTCTTCGTCTGAAGTTTGATCTCCGCGAATACCTCTTCTATGAATTTATTTTTCTCTCCCAACACAATCTTCCTTTTTTCAAGATTAATTGCTGAAAAAATTTTTTCTTTTATGGAATTTATTTGTTTATCAAGCTCTACATAAGCATCATACTTTTCTTTTTCTGCCTCATTATGAGCATTTTTTGAAATTTCAGCAGCTTCTTTTTGGGCTTTCTCAAGAATCTCTTTAGTTTCATGCGTAACTTCAGAGTGAATTACTTTACGAATCTCTTCGGCATTTTCGCTATTTGACTCTAAATAAGTTTCTTTTTTTGGCATAAAAGTTTTTGCATTACCCCGCCTTGCAGGGGATGTCAAAAAATTCTGTTCCATAATTTTTTGACGCTCGGCGGGGTTAATTCGCACTAGTATTTTTTCTACGCCACTAGGGCTTGAAAAAATACTGTGCTCATTAAATGCCCACACCAATTACATGCCGCAACGAATCAGCAACGCTCTTTGTCGCTTTCGTTGACCCCCTTGAAGGAATTTCTATTATAAGAGGCAGATCCTGGCTAAAAGTAATCTCGTCTACTTCTTCTCGTATTAATGAAGCTGCTTTTTCTGTTATAACGATGATTCCGATTCCTTCAGCTGATAAAGCAACTCTTAGCGCTTCATGGGCTTGAAGCTTTGTTTCTACTTCACGTGTCTCCATTCCGGAAAACTTAAAACCAAGACTGCTGTCTTTGTCGGCAATACAATAGAATTTCATTTTGCTATACACGAATGACCACGAATCAAAAACAAATTTCCACGAATAAATCTATTTTCTATTCGTGGAAATTCGTTCCAAATTCGTGTTAATTTGTGTCCTAAATTTTACCTAAAATCATTATAGCGATAATCAAACCATAGATTGCGATTCCTTCGGCAAGACCTACATAAATAAGCGCGCGTCCGGCAATTTCAGGTTTTTCACTCATCGCGCCTACTGCTGCTGAACCTACATAAGCGACAGCTATGCCTGCGGCTATAGCGCTTAAAGACGTTGCCAGAGCGGCAGATAAAAAACCCCAATGAGCTACTTCAGGATTTATCTCAGCTGCTGCAAACACAGTACTAAAAACCGGGAAAATAATATTAAGGATGGATAGGAAAGCAATACTGGAAAGAATCTTTTTTGCGCACATCGTGTACCTCCTTTTAATGAGCACATCATTTTTCCAAGCCTCTAGTGGCGTAGGAAAAATGATAGTGCGAATTGACCCCCACACCAACTTTTGAAATGATGTTCCTCTTTTTATAAAAAACACTTTCCTTAAAGCAACCGCCACTAGAACCAACCATAAACCCAAAAGTTGGCGTGGGGGTCAAGTTCGACTAAGTGATTTTTCTGCGCCTTTTGGCTTGAGAAATCACAGTTTCACTTGAAAAGCAGTGATTTTAACCTATTGGCCTTCTATTGTCAATGGCTTGTAAGCCTGCTTGCCCATCAAAAAAAACTTAGAAAAAAATTCATAGTAATTTAAACGTAAAGATTGGATACTCACAATCATACCCTCAAGCAAAACTACCAAAATATTTCCTAAAATTATTATAAGAATAGACAAAGATCCCCCTGCCATACTTTTAAGCGCATGTGAAAGTTCAAAAATAGCAAGGAACAACCCCGCGTGAGCCAGGGCAAAAGCGGCAATACGGATAAATGAAACGGTATTAGCAAGATAACCCATCGCTATTTCAAGGATATCCACCATACCTTCCATAAAAGTAACAAAAAACGCCTCTTTCTCTTTTTTGTGGCCGGATATTGTTTCGATAATAGGTTTTAAGAAAACCAAAAATAGCCCCGCTGCAATCACAATAAGATAAATAGGGGATATATTTGTTTTAGCGGCAAATAATTTAGTAACGTAAGCAATGGCTAACCAGTAAATTATCCCTGTAATCAAGCCTGTTTTATCAAGTATTGCTTTTATGTAATCCTTATCTCTAAAAGCGTTAATGGTATTTAAAATTACTCCAAGGGTTATCACCCCGATGCCAAATAATATGCTTGCGCCAAAAACTTCGTTTATATCCTCCATCGGCCTTACCAGAAGAGGCTTGATTATTTCTTCGAAACCAAACAGGGTGCCGTAAAAAATACCAAACATTGCAGCGCTCAAACCGCAATAAATAAGAAGCGCCGCGGCTTGCTTAACTGTTACGCTCTTGGACTTCCTTAAAAGTAAACCCGTGAGAGCCAGGCACAACCCCTGGCCTAAATCTCCAAACATAGCGCCAAACATAAAAAGAAAAGTTATTGCCACAAATATTGTAGGATCTATAGAGCCATAACGCGGGATACCGTAAGAATTTATCAATAATTCAAAAGGTTTAAAAATTGCGTTATTCTTCAACCGCACAGGAATATCTTCTTTGAAAATATTAAGCTCTTCAACGCGATCACCCTTAACATAATAAACACCGGGTATCTTTTTTATCTCACTAACAGCCTTTTCCTTTTCTTCAGAGAGAACCCAGCCCGAAAGCATCGCCGTTCTGTCAGTTACATATGAATACTTTTTTGCTTCAATCAGCGATTTTTTTAAAGAAATCAATGCGCTGATTTTAGATAAATCAGAAACGGAACTATTCGCTACCTCGTTAATTTGCAAGTTAAATTTTACAATTTCCGCTTCATAGGTATCCATTTCTTTTTTAAGCCGGGCCTCAACATCCTTTGAGAGCCCCCCCACTTCATCAGGCAGTTGGATATTAGCCCAGGCCAAATCCCGCAAGGTTTTTTCGAAATAAGCCCTGTCCTTTTTTAAGCCAATAATCAACACACTTACTTTGTTCTTCTGAATTTTGAGCGGATAGATAAGATGGGTGATTTCCTTAAGGCTGTGTTCTAAAGCCGGAACGCTTTTAGGCTCCAGTTCTCCGAGGTTTACGTAAAGAAATGAATACTGCGCGTTGTGCTTAATCGGAAAAATAAAATAATCTTCTATTTGAGAAAATGTTGACTCGGCAGTTTTTAACTTTATCTGGGATTCTTCTTTCTGTGAAATAATACCGGAAAGTTTTTCATCGATATTTTTAAAAATTTCTTTTATTTCTTCGCTTGATAAATCTTTAATCTCTCTGGAAGGAACAATTTGAAGATTTAGTTTCCTTGATATTTCTTTTAATTTTACCTCGAATGCCTGCACTTGAGCGTTTTCTTTATCTATCCCGAACGGAGATATGGCTTGTAATTCTTTTTCTATTTTTTGTATATCGACAGGCTGAAAAATGCCAAGCTCAACAAGACGAGAAGCCACTTTCTCGATGCTCTCCTTGGAAGCCACCATGTTCAACAATTCCATTGAAGAAGTAGTAAACATATTTAGTTTATGTGGTTAAAAATTAGTTCCGGCTATATATTAAGAAGTGAGGAAGTTTCATCATTTTTAACGCCAAGGGCTTTAGAATAAAACAAGGAAATAATATTATGAGTTTCTCTGCGCTTAAGAATAAGATATCCCATCGTAGTTCCTATGGTAAACGGAAACCCTCCAAGCACTTTCTTTACCTGGCGGAAAAGAACTTCATAAAGAAAATTCCCGATAAAATAAACATTTTCATCGTCAAGACCCTTAACTTTTGCCTGCGGCCCCAAGGCAAAAATTTCAACTATTTTAGATAAACCGTTTGCAGCATATTATTTTTCCGCATTATCTTTATCTATTTTCTCCCCCCCGGGTATAACCACGTCAATCATTAGAGCAGCGCTGGAAGAATAATACTTACGCAATCTTATTAAAGAATTAATATTCTCAATATCAATTTCCACGCCTAAAAGTTTTCGTGCCACTTTTTTATCGGCAGGAGCAAGCTTATTTATCGCAAGCAACAAACGCTCATAATATCCTTTATCCAGAGCAACCTCGAGATAAAAAGAAGAATTCCTCTCCTTAAACTTTTCTCTTGCCTCAATAAGAGACTGCTTGTATGGAGTATGGTCCAAAAGGACTATCACCTCTTCTATGCTTTGCGCAGAAAGAATCTTCTTAAAATCTATAGCATAGTTGATTTTATTACTTATAATATAGTCATTTAAATCGATAGCTACTTTTTTATGCCATGCCCGTAAAATTACTTTTAATTCTTCTATCTCATAACGCTCCATAAGCTGGCAGACAAAACTCTTTTCATCTTTTGTCGAAAACATATCGCAAACTTTTCTATAAACACGTAAATCTTCTTCAATAAACTCCTTTTCCAGATTTTCTAATTCAACATGCCCCCTGTCCAGGCGCTCCACTATACCCTTATAGGCCGTGCCCTTAAGAATATCTGTCATCTCATTAATATCTCTTGCTTGGACCAAACGCGAAAGACAATCCGGACTAAGCAGGTAAGAAAGCATAGCCCGTATCTTCGAATTTACAAATGAATATTTAGTAAGGTCTAACATATTTATACTGGTTTACACCGCAAAAACGCAAAATTCCGCAAAGGCGCAAAAAGAATCTTTGCGTTTTTGCGTCTTCTTTGCGGCTTTGCGGTGTTCATTTTTTATGATTTTATATCAATAATCTTCAGAAAGACTTCTTTTGAAATAACAGCGATATCTTTTTCTCTGGATTCTCTTAGGGCAGAATTTACGCTTTGTGTTTCCTTGAGGACATTTTCTCTTTCTGCCAAAAATTTGTTTTCGGCTTCTTTTTGTCTTTGACTTGCCGTATTCTTGATATCTGCTACGGTTTTATTAAGCAATTCCTTTGCATCGCTTTTTGCCTTAAGAATCAAATCTTGAGCATCTTTTTTTGTTTTTTCGATTATCGCCCTTCCTGTTTCCTCTTCTTTAAGTATTTGATCTACGATTTCTTTCATATGCTGCACCTCTTTTAATGAGCACAGTATTTTTTTCTAGGCATAGGCATCAGAAAAAATACTAGTGCGAATTAACCCCCACACCAACTTTTAAACTAATGTTTCTATTTTCACAAAAGATGCTTTCCTAAAACAACTACCACCCAAAACCCAACCATAAACCCAAAAGTTGGTGTGGGGGTAAATTCAATCTAACATTTTTCCTTCGCCACTAGGGGGGCTTGTAAAAATGTTGATTTCATTTATTCTACAAACAATAGGAATAAAAGCAAGTATGATTATCCGGTTAAGAAACGGATGCAAACGGATTACTGCGGATGTCACGGATAGAAGAATCCATAGACGTTGCCTTGTATTAATCCGTTGAATCCGTAACAATCCGCGACATCCGTTTTTATAAAAAAGAATATTATCGTATTCTAACGGCTAAATCGAGTAAGGTCTGGACAAGAAAAGCCTTAAGAAAAAGAATTATCAAGAAGGCGATTATGGGTGAGATATCCAGACCGGTTTTTAAACTAAAAGGTAATATTTTTCTTATCGGATAAAGCAGCGGCTCTGTTGTTTTATTAAGAAAGATAACTATTGGGTTGTAGGGATCCGGGTTTACCCAGCTTATCAAGGCTCTTATGAGTATAAGCCAGTATAAAGCAGTTAGAATTAAGCTCAAAATATTAGCAAAAGCTATGAGGAAATTGCTTAAAACAAACATATTATTAAACGTTTTTCGTTTATCGGTTGCGCGGCTCGTATCGTTTATCGTCTATCGGTTGCGTCATAAATTTTATTTTTTTACGTTCTACGCATAACGCAACCGAGACGAGTTGCGCAACCTCTAACCGATTGACGCAACCTAAACTAATTTAACCTTTACCCAGATACTTCTGCGTATCTTCCCGTGTTATATTAATCGCCATAACCGGATATGGAACAAACAAAAATACCATTATTGATATAAATCATTATAAGTAATCAAAGAAACGCGCGCGATAAACTTCTTCGCGCTAGAGTAACTCTTTACTTTCTTGGTAAGAACACAAATGACAATGTCACCTTTATCTGTAAAAATAATACCTGCATCATGCACAACGCCTCTTTCAAGCCCAGTTTTATGCGCAATCCTAATGTCCCTTGGAAGATATTTTGGTATACGATCTTTTATCTTCTGTCCGCTTAAAAAAGAAAGCATAAGCTGTGAAGATTCAGAATCAATAAGATCTTCTTTGTATATTTTTTCAAGCAAATAAACGATATCGGAGGCACTTGTATAGTTTTCAACGCCTTTTTTACGCTTCGAAAAATCCATCATCTTTCTCCTTAAAACCGTATGCCGTAAGCCTAACTTCTTAAAGCCTTTATTTATATAATCATAACCCAAAATATCAATGATTTTATTCGTAGCTGTGTTGTCGCTGTTTGAAATCATTATTTCGATAATTTCCTGAAAAGTTAAAGAAACCGGGAGCTCCATGGTCTTTATAATCCCTGAACCGCCGGTAATATCTTTCGCCCGTATCACGAATTTATCATCAAGTGAAACCTTTTTTTCTTTTACCGCCCTAAACGCAACCGCCGAAATAGGCAGTTTTATAAGGCTTGCCGCCGGATACATTCGGTTCTCTCCTCGTGAAATTTCAAAAAACGGCTTTTGCGCATCTTTTATAATAAATGAATACTCGCCCTTAAAACTCTTTGCCAAGAAAGATACTTTGTCCTCCAGTTTTTGAAAAGATTTATATGTTTCTGAATATGAAGAGGCCTGAGTGTATAACGTGCTGAAACAGAAACACGAAAAGACAATCATCGAAACAAAAATTATTAAAAAATACTTTCTTCGTTTCATTTTATCCTTTTTTACCCCACTCGCTTCGCGCTTAATGCAAGGCTAATTATCCCCTCC
>JBAZGZ010000085.1:0-7183 GCA_041652615.1 Candidatus Omnitrophota bacterium
GATTGAACTCAGGCATCTTGATGAAATAACTGATCTTATCTTTAAAAGGCCCGTAGGCAGCATTGTTCATTTGCCTTCGCTTTTGGTCAGAAAAGATCAGAACTTTATTGCGATTAAAACCTTGATTTTGCAGGCCCGTACAGTATAATGAGCAGTCAGAAAGTTAAAAACTTTCTGACTGCTCATCCTGAAGCCCGAAGGGCTGAAGGATCTCATTGATAGCCGTATGGAATGTAAATTAGCATATGTATATATTCTTACGAACAAAAGTAATCGGGTTTTATATACAGGATCAACGGATAATCTAAAGAGAAGAATTAATGTTCATAAAAAAGCATATTGTAATGGTTTTACCAATAAATATAATCTAAATAAACTGGTATGCTATGAAGCTTTTACTGATATAATAAGCGCTCGTCTTAAGGAGTGTCAGATAAAAGGCTGGGTACGAGAAAAGAAAATAAAGTTAATAGAATCAATGAATTCGAAGTGGGAAGATCTTTATAAGGTTTGTTAAGCGAGGGATCCTTCGCTTCGCTCAGGATGTATGGAAAAAAAGAAAAAAACTCCAAATTCAAGTTTTTTAAGGGGAACGTTTTTTTGGATTCTAATCTTTCTTGGCGTTATCTACCTTGCCAGTCTTTTTAACTCAAGCGTAAGCGGTGTTGTAAAAAAGCTTAATTACAGCGAGTTTTATTCCTTGCTTGAGAAGAACCCGCAAACACAGGCCATAAAGTCGATTAAAAAAACAGAAAATACCTTACAGGGGGAATATAGCGATGAATATGGCGCAAAAATAGGCAGTAAAAGATTCTATGTCTATGTTCCCGAAGACAAAGATTTAATTTCGCTTTTAAGAAAGAATGTTGCTCCTTTCGATATAGAGCCTCCACGCACACTTCTTACCAATCTTTTCTTTTCTTTGGGTCCGATGATTCTTTTTATAGGTTTCTTGTGGTATTTTTCTTATAAAGGAAATCAGCTTGGATCGCGCGTCTGGAGCTTTGGAAGGTCGCGCGCGCAGGTTATTGAGAAAGAAAAAGCAACGCGTATCACATTTAAAGACGTTGCCGGAATAGATGAAGCAAAAGAAGAGCTGACTGAAGTAATTGAATTTTTAAAAGATCCTAAGAGATTCCAGCGCCTTGGCGGCCGCATACCAAAAGGTGTAATACTTGTCGGCCCTCCAGGCTGCGGAAAGACCCTTCTTGCTAAAGCTGTTGCCGGAGAAGCAGAGGTGCCATTTTATAGTATAAGCGGTTCTGATTTCGTAGAGATGTTTGTGGGGGTCGGCGCATCAAGAGTAAGAGATTTATTCGATCAGGCAAAAAAAGCCGCAAAACTTGGCGGACGAGGATGTATAATTTTTATCGATGAAATAGATGCGGTAGGAAGACAGCGTTTTGCCGGTATCGGCGGAGGACACGATGAAAGAGAACAAACTCTCAATCAGCTTCTTTCCGATATGGATGGTTTTCAGACCGAGGTAGGAATAATCGTTATGGCTGCTACGAACCGGCCCGATGTATTAGACCCGGCTTTGCTTCGCCCGGGGAGATTCGACCGGCATATTATTGTAAATCTTCCTGATATCAAAGGAAGAGAAGAAATACTGAAAGTTCATACTAAAAAAGTTAAATTGTCAGAAAAGGTTGATTTAAAATCAATTGCATCTCAAACGCCAGGTTTTTCCGGAGCAGATTTAGAAAATCTTTGTAACGAAGCCGCGCTTTTAGGCGCAAGACATAATAAAGAATCAGTTGAACAGATAGATTTTGAAAAATCAATCGAAAGAATAATGATCGGGCCGGAAAAGAAAAGCCATGTTATGTCAAAAAAGGACAAGGAAATTACGGCAATTCATGAGGCTGGACACTCGCTTATTGCGCTTTTACTTACTGAGCTTGATCCGCCAAAGCGCGTTTCAATAATTCCGAGGGGCATTGCCGGTGGTTATACTTTTGCTCCCCCTATTGAAGATAAACACCATTGGTTTAAAAAAGAAATTTTTGCCAGAATATCTTTTGCTTTAGGAGGCAGGGCTTCTGAGGAATTAAAGTTGCACGATATCACAACCGGAGCGCAGGATGATCTTGAAAAAGCCACCCAAATGGCAAGGCATATGATTACAAAATTTGGCATGTCAGAAAAATTAGGCAATGTTACGCTTGGCAGGCGTGAAGGCCCGGTATTTTTAGGCCGGGACCTGCTTGAAGAAAAAAACTACAGTGAAGAAACCGCCCGCATAATAGATGAAGAGGTAAAAAAACTTATTGATGAGGCCTATAAACGAGCAAAAGATTTATTGGTTAATAATATGGACAAGCTTGAAAAGCTTTCCGATGCTTTGCTTGAAAAAGAGGTTCTTGACGGAGAAGAAGTAAAGAAGATTACCGGAATCACCAGAGAGCCTTCCAGCGAAGGCAGAGGGGATGTTGCGTAATTTCGACCCGCTAAATTTCGTCTTAATTCCTTTTACCAGGATAAATGTGAGAAGGCCCCGCTAGGGGGCGAATAAAAATGTTCTACGGGCTGTATCCGTGGGGCTCCAGAATTTAGATGAGAATCACTCCCATAAAAATCGAAAACCAATCTCAGGCGCAAAAATTAATGACTTTGCTTGGCGTAACCAGGCAAGGGGCAGATATATTATCTCCTAAAAGCGTCTACGCGGTTTTTAAAATAGAGGGCATAAGATCGTGGGAAGCAAATATAATAAAACAACATTTGCTTTCTTTAGGCTCAGACAGTGCGATAGAAAGAAACGCTTTAATAAAAAATATAAATACCGCAACGATTATTTTCGGAAGCATTAGCCAACTGAATAAGCTCTGCGTAAAATTAAAAAACCAGCCGTTTAATCTTAAGGAAATAGCCGATGAATTGTCTTTGTGCCTTACGAATATGTTTAAAACGGAATTTATTTTTAAGGCACGCAATAAAACGCTGGAAATAAAAAAACCAGTCATTTGCGGAATAATTAATCTAACCACTGATTCTTTTTCCGGAGACGGATTGTTGAAATATCAAGTATCAAATACTAACTATCAAAAGCTAGTGCTCAAAAGAGTAGAGGAAATGATCAAAGATGGAGCAGGTATGATTGACTTGGGGGCCGAATCAACAAGGCCTTATTCTAAGCCTATCTCTGAAAAGGAAGAGGTAAAGAGGATAGCTCAGGCGTTAAGGACTATAAGAAAAGAGTTCAAAAACGTAATGTTTTCCGTGGATACTTATAAATTCAATGTTGCGAAGGTGGCGGTAGAAGAAGGTGCGGATATAATAAATGATATTACGGCATTGCGTAAAGCACCGGCGATTATTAATTTGCTAAAGAAGCATAAGCTTGGGGTAATCCTTATGCATATGAAGGGGAATCCTTCTACGATGCAAAAAAATCCATATTATGAAAATGTGACAGAAGATATTCTTGATTTTTTTAAAAAAAGGATTTTGCTATTGGGCAAAGAAAAAATAGAACAGACCAGAGTCCTGTTTGATCCCGGCATAGGCTTTGGCAAAACCGCGAAAGATAATCTTAAAATTATAAAAGAATTGTATAAAATTAAAACATTGGGGTATCCTGTTTTTTTAGGCTTGTCGCGGAAGGCTTTTATCGGTAAAATCATCGAAGGGCCGCCGGATGCACGACTTTATGGAACAATTGCGGCTAATGTGGTAGCATATATGAGTGGGGCAAACATATTAAGGGTTCATGATGTAAAAGAAAACAGCCAAGCGTTAAATATTGCTTTTAATATAATAAATAATTAAAAATATGTTTTTGCGTTTTTTAAATCCAAGGACGATTTTAGAAATAATTATACTCTGGATAGTTGTATACAGGATATTGATTTCCCTTCAAGGGACCAGGGGCGTTTATATTATAAGGGGAATCATCGTCCTGATAGTATCCTATTTTGTTTTTCAGAAATTAGGGCTCACCGTTTTGATCTGGCTGCTGACTAATTTCTTCGCCTTTTACTTGATAATTATAGTAGTAATATTCCAGCCTGAATTACGCGAAGCGCTTATAAAATTGGGCCAACGGCATATTTTTTATAAAGGTTTGGGCAAAGAAGAAATAGAAAAAATATTAAGAGAAATAGTTTCAGCGGTAAGCATCCTTTCCAGGAAAAAAATAGGAGCGCTCGTCGCGCTTAAGAGAGAAATGGGCCTTAATGATTACATAGAAAGCGGCGTGATCGTTAACGCAGATTTGACCTCTGAATTGCTGCAGAATATATTTCATCCGCTTGCTCCCCTGCATGACGGCGGAGTTATTGTTGAAGGTTTAAAAATAGTTGCTGTTTCCTGTCTTTTTCCCCACAGTGAAAGCTTAAATCTTGAAAGAGGTTTAGGCATGCGGCATCGTTCAGGCATAGGCCTTTCCGAGCACTCAGATGCTCTTGTGATAATAGTTTCAGAGGAAAACGGGCACATTTCCCTGGCTATAAACGGGCAGTTAACCGGCGATCTAACATCGGAAGATCTTCTTACAATCCTAAAAGGACAATTAAGCAAATGAAGCTAAAATTATTAAAATTAAGAAGCCTCAACTTAAAAGAATTAATAACCTATAATTTCTGGCTAAAGGTTATTTCTTTAGGCATAGCCATAGCCATCTGGCTTTATGTGAGCAATGAAATAACGAAAGGCCTCAAGATATAATTAAAATAAAAATGAACCCAGCCCTTCCAAAATAAGCTATGTTTACTTGTAGAAATATGGAAAGACTGGGACAAAACCAAAGGTTTACTCGAAAAATAATTTAAAAAGGAAGGGCTGGGTGAAATTAGGCGTTAATATTGATCATATAGCGACATTACGTCAGGCTCGCGGAACAAACTATCCTGATCCGGTAGTAGGAGCTTTGCTTTGTGAATACGCCGGAGCAAATTCAATAGTTGCACACTTAAGAGAAGACAGGCGCCACATCAGAGAAAGGGATATTCTGTTTATTAAACAAGCCATAAAAATACCTTTTAATTTGGAAATGTCTATAAATAAAGACATTGTTGATTTTGCCTTGAAATTAAAGCCGCATCAGGCAACATTGGTTCCGGAGAAGCGTCAGGAATTAACCACCGAAGGCGGAATAGATTTAATAAAAAATTATAAAAGAGTTGAAAGCGCGGTTAAAAGAATGCAACAAAAAGGAATAAAGGTAAGTTTATTTATAGACCCTTTTAAAGCGCAACTGGAAAAGGCTAAAAAAATCGGTGCTGATAATATTGAATTTAATACCGGAAAATATTCTGAAAGTAAATCGCCGAAAGATATAACAAAAGAAATAAAAAAATTAAAAGCAGCAACAATTCTTGCCAAAAAAATGGGATTTTTCGTTGCCGCCGGCCATGGCCTTGATTATGAAAATGTTAAGGCAATTACGAAAATAAAAGAGATAGAGGAATTGAACATTGGCCACTCCATTATTTGCCGTTCTGTGTTTGTGGGAATGGTTGCGGCAGTTGAGGAAATGATAAAATTATTAAAAAACTAAATTCATAAATATTATGGTGATAGGCGTAGGCATAGACATGGTGAAAATAGAAAAGATACAAAGCGCGATTGAGCGCTTAGGAAAAGCTTTTTTAAACCGTGTTTTTAATAAAAAAGAATTAAAAAATATTTCTCAAGGGAAGATGTATTATCAGCGCCTGGCTGCACGCTTTGCGGCAAAAGAAGCAGTAATAAAAGCGATTTCCAAGGAAAAGCCGCTTGCTTTAAAAGATATTTTTATCCTGAACAAGCCAAATGGCGCTCCTTATTGTGAATTTAAAAAAGATCTTGGCATAAAAATTTTTATTTCCATAACCCATATCGAAGATTACGCCGCAGCTTGCGCGGTAGCCGAACGGGGCAAATAAAATGAAGTTGCCAAAACAATTATTTAATCGAAAGCCAGATGCTCATAAAGGCGATTTTGGTTCTGTTTTTGTTTTGGGCGGCTCTCCAGGGCTCACCGGTGCTGTTTCGTTATGCTGCAGCGCCGCATTAAGAATGGGCGCCGGTTTGGTTAAAGCGGGGGTGCCGGCATCTTTAAGCAACATACTGTCAGTTAAACTTACTGAAAGCACCGGCCTTGCGCTTTGCGAAGAAAATAGCTATCTATCGAAAAAAAGTTTTAAGCAAATAGAAGATTTGTTAGGAAGAATAGATGTTATTGCTTTAGGTGGAGGAGCTTCAAGTCAGTTATCTGCCCAAAAACTACTTTTAAAAGTAATTGAAAATATAGACAGGCCATTAGTTATAGATGCTGATGGGCTAAACGCGCTTTCTGCTGATTTAACTGTTTTAGAAAGAAGGAAATCAAAGAATATAGTATTGACCCCGCATTATTTAGAGTTTTCGCGTTTGACGAAGCTTAAAGTAGAAGAAATAAAACAAAAGCGAAAAGAACTTGTAAAAGAATTCGCTTTTAAGTATAATTTAACCCTCGTTCTAAAAGGCCACAAAACTATAGTTAGTGATGGGAAAGAGCTATTTGAAAATAATACCGGTAATCCCGGGATGGCAACTGCCGGTTCGGGCGATGTTTTAGCCGGAATGATTGCTTCACTTATCGGCCAGGGTTTAACTTGTTTTGAGGCAGCAAAAATAGGGGTGTATTTGCATGGATTATCCGGAGACCTAGCTGCAAAAGAAAAAACAGAAATTTGCCTTATAGCTTCCGACATAATAGAATATTTACCGAAAGCAGTTAAGAAAGCAAAGAAAGGTTAAGGTTGAGGCTAAGGTTAAGGGTTAATCTCAGTCTCAACCTAAACCTCAACCTTAGCCTAAATCTATATCGCCCAGGTAGCTCAGTTGGTAGAGCTCCTCACTTGTAATGAGGGGGTCGAAGGTTCGAGTCCTTTCCTGGGCTTTTGTGTACACAGATGACCACAGATTAAAAATCACAAATTACAATGTACAAATTACAAATAAATCACAATTCCAAAATTACAATAAACAAACATTTATTTGTTTGTGATTTCGGGATTGTTTATTGTATATTGTTTGTAATTTGTGGTTTGTGTATTGTGATTTAACAATATCTGTGTTCATCTGCGATTAATCATCTGTGATAATCTGTGAAAAAAGGACAGGTTCCTGAGCGGTCAAAAGGGACAGACTGTAAATCTGTTGCGCTTGCGCTTCGGAGGTTCAAATCCTCCCCTGTCCATGTCTTTAAGATCGG
>JBAZGZ010000086.1:0-7175 GCA_041652615.1 Candidatus Omnitrophota bacterium
TCATCCGTGGGATTTTGATATCACGAAAATCAGTACACACGTAGAAATACGCCAGGGCAGCCAAGACCGCTGGATACCACCATATTTTAGCCAGTATCTGGCCAAGACATTGCCGGACGCCAAGCTTAACACCATAGAAGGGCAAGGCCATTTTTATCACATGGCCTACGCCGACGATACCATGTCTTTTTTAGATCAGATAATATTTTCTCATAAGTGAAATAGTTATAGGCCAAATTCCGTTTCGTAGGCGGGATGGGTGAATATGCAGAGAAAATTAAATTGAGGAGGTAAAATAATTATGACTGCAGCTATTTATTATTTTTCCGCAACCGGTAATTCTCTTGTGGTCGCCAGGGATCTTGCGGCGGCTCTCGGTGATGTGGAAATTATTCCGATAACCAGAGTGCTTGAAAATAATTTTGAACAGCATTTTGACGCTATTTGCATTGTTTATCCGGTTTATATGTTTGGCCTTCCGTTGATTGTCGCGGATTTCCTGAAACAAATAAAAATTAAACCACAAACTTATATGTATTCCATTGCCACTTTAGGCGGCCTTCCCGGATTGGTACATACACAGGCAAAAGAAATATTAAAGCAGCGAGGACTTTCACTTGCCGCTGGTTTTTCTGTGTTGATGCCCGGTAATTATACCCCGCTTTATGGAGCAATCTCTCAAGAAAAACAGGAAGAAATGTTTAAGAAAGAAAAGGAACGCGTAAAAGAAATTGCCGCGGCAATCAAGGAGCAGAAACGCGGCATAATGGAGGAAAGACCATACCTGGTTAGCTTTCTGTTTAATAAATTATTGTATAAAGCCGGCGCAAAACAAATTCCTTTGAGCGGAAAAGGTTTTTGGGTGACTGAAAGCTGTACTAAATGCGGGCTTTGTGCCAAAGTTTGTCCGGTAGAAAATATTGAGTTAGTTGATGGCATGCCTAGGTGGCTTATTCATTGTCAGCATTGTATGGCTTGTCTTCAGTGGTGCCCGGTTGAGGCAATCCAGTATAAGAAATCAACTTTAGGCAAGAAACGTTACCATCATCCATCTGTAACCTCACAGGATATTATAAAATAAAGCTGACAGCCTAGATTATTAAGCAGGATAGAAATTGATGAACAAACAATATAAAATCCAGGTAAGGGTAATGAGTAAAAGCGAAGTAGCAGAAATTGCTGTCAAATGGGCGGCGAAAGAAGGGTGGAATCCGGGCTTGCATGATGCTGAGTGTTTTTATCGCGCTGACCCTATGGGTTTTTTTGCCGGAGAGCTAAACGGCGAAGTGGTTAGTTGTATTTCCGCGGTGCGCTATGACGAAAAATTCGGCTTTATGGGGTTTTATATTGTAAAACCAGAATATCGGGAAAAAGGTTTTGGGCTGCAGTTATTTAAGAAAGTATTGCAGTATATGGATAAGGTAAATATCGGCGGCGATGGTGTTTTAGGGAGAATCGAGGATTATAAAAAATTAGGCTTTGTCCCGGCGTATAGGAACAGAAGGTATCAGGCCCAAGGTTTGGGCAATAAAGAAATTGACAAGGAATTGAAAAATATTACGGAAATTAATTTTAACATGCTTTGCGCTTACGATGATTCGATATTTCCCGCAAAAAGGCATACCTTTCTTAAATGTTGGATAAACCAGCCTGGCACAAAAGGCTGTGCGTTTGTAGAAAAAGATAAGCTTGTGGGTTATGGAGTAATAAGGCCATGTTTTCGAGGTTATAAAATCGGCCCTTTATTTGCCGACAACAGCATGATCGCGGAAAAAATACTCAATGCGCTTCTTGGTTTTGCTCCTCTAAATAAGGAAGTTTTTTTTGATGTTCCGGAAGTAAATATCCCTGCGATAGAACTTGCGCAAAAATATAAGATGCGCGTTGTTTTTGAAACTATGCGGATATATTCGCGCGGTATGCCGGCTGTCCCGCTAAAAAAAGTTTTTGGCGTAACCAGTTTTGAATTAGGCTGATATGACGACAACCTGACTTTGGATAATCGGCGGAGTTACTTCCTGGATATTGTTAAGAATTTTTACACCTTCAGAATATTCTCATGCTTTAATTGGATTTGTTGTTTTGTTTGTTGTGCTTGTTATTATGAGCTTGTTGACACAAAGCCGCCAAAGGCCTCGGGGGGGGGGTAAGTGAACTACTCAAGGCATAAACAATATTGACTTAGGTATATTTTAAGTTATATTGAATAAAGGATAATTGATCCCGCCTCGCAGAGGATGTCAAAAAATTTTCTTTCCCTGGAATAAGAAATTCCAGGGACTGCGCGATAATTTTTTGACGCTCGGCGGGGCTAATTCACACTATCATTTTTCCTGCGCCACACGCTTGCCCTTCGGGCAGTCAGGGCTTGAAAAAATGATGTGTTCATTAGGAGGTGGAGGAAATGAAAAAGCTAATTAAAGTCATTGTGTGGGTAATAGTTGTGCTAGGTATACTTTTATTGGCTAAGAACTTCATCGCGAAAACAGCTGTCTCAGGAGTGGTAAAGAAACTTACGGGTTTGACACTAAATATAGATTCGCTGAATGTCGGAGTATTTAAAACCGCTATTGATATTAAAGGTTTAAAATTACACAATCCTGCCGGATTTAAAGACAGGCTAATGATGAATATGCCGCGTATTTATGTTGATTACGATTTAGGCGCGTTTTTTAAGAATAAGGTGCATTTAGAGGATATCAAAATCAATTTAGAAGAATTCGTTGTCGTAAAGAATGAAAAAGGCGAGCTTAACCTTAATTCTTTAAGGGTGGTCCAGGATAAAAAACAAACCAAAAAAGAGGGAACTAAGAAGAAAGAATCAAAATTGCCTGATTTAAAAATTGATGTGCTGGATTTAAGGATAGGAAAAGTTATCTATAAAGATTATTCCAAGGGCGCAGAGCCAAGTATCCAGGAATTTAATGTAAACATAAATGAACAATATGAGAATATTAATGATCCCTATGTTTTTACCAGCTTAATTATTGTTAAAGCGCTCATGAATACGTCGATAGCGTCTTTAGCTAATTTTGATTTAGGGCCTTTAAAAAACGCGGCAGGCTCAAGCTTAGGCAAAGCTAAAAAACTCGCTGGAGATGCGGCTGCAAAATCTGTTGAGGCCGGTAAAAAAATAGAAAAAAAGTTAGAGGGAGCGACAAAAGGAATCGGATCTTTTTTTAAGTCTGAAGAAGCAAAGTAACGTAGAAATAACAAAGGAGGTATGGCGCATGATCAGGAAAATAATTTCTTTATTTATTCTTTTATCTTTTTTTGTGGTATCACCGTCGCTAATGGCTTCAGATATACGGATGATGGGTTTGGCCAATCCTTTTCTTATGATGCCGGATTCAGACACCGACTGGCATTATAATCCCACCTATCTTAGCAATGCTTCTGATCAGGTATACACGCAATACATTTTTGGCTGGGGAGATTTTACGCAAATGTGGAGTAACGAATTTGATGGTGCGTCATCGCATAGCGCTGACGGCAAAGGCATTGCCCGTAGTCACGATGGAGAGCTAGGTTTTATTCATAGCTTAAATAAAGGAAAATTAGCTATTACCGCGGGCCACTCTTCATTTTCTGATGACCTTCGCGGCGTAGTTTATAGTAATGGCGGGATTTGGACTAATGATACGCATTTTCCGGATGATTTTAACCGCGATACCAATGTTACCGGAGCGTATGTTTATCCTGTAAGCCAGGAATTTTCTTTGGGCATTTCAGGTGCCTGGGATAGGGTGAATAACCGCAGAAAAATTTTTAACGTCGATGATGGTTATGAAGATACAACCGCGAGCATATATAACCGTTGGGACTGCACGCTTGGTTTATCCTGGCAAATAAAACCGGATATGTTATTGGGTTTATCTGCCGGCGCAGGACAAATGCCGGGAGATTTTTATGATGATAAAAATGATGTATCGGGGCCAACAGCCTTCAAAGGCAATGGTGATTATAACGGAACACAGGCACATTTATTGGGTAATTTTACCTATACGCTCAATGATCGACTGAATCTTTCTACGATTATGAGCGCAAGATTGCAGAAAGCAAAGTTTGGTTCAGACGCCGGGGCGGCTGTAGGTAATAATGTCAACAGAGATAAAGAGTGGGAAGCTCTTTTTGGCTTAGGAGGAGTCTATACCATAAATAAGGATTCAGGCTTTCTGGTCGGCGGCGGTATATATTATTCTTACAATGATTGGCAGCATAAGTATGATCAGGATGCGATGGGCGGATTGGTTTTTAATTCAGATAGAGAAAAATCAAATACTGTGCAATTGCGTTTAGGCACAGAAAAGAAACTTTTTGGTGAGCTGACAGGCCGCGGAGGCATTTATTACGCCTATAGCTTTATTAATAAATATGAATTATTTAATAACAACGGAGCCCCTTATTATGAAATGTCAGGGGATGGCTATACACGTACATTAGGCATAGGGACCGGTGTAAGCTACAAAATCAATAAAGCAGCCAGGCTTGACCTTGGATTTGATATTCCGATTATCGCTGACCGTGTTACTAAGGTAAACGGCAATTATATGGTTACCCCCGGAAACAGCCATAGAGACAGCGATTTTCGTAATTATCGTGTTGGGGTGAACTTCGCTTATTTATTCTGATAATTTAAATTACCCTTGTAGCAAAAAATGCGACAGGGGCCATCAATGTACCTAATTTTATCTGAATTTGAATTGACCCTGTCTGAAAATGTTATTACAATAAAGAGACATGCTAAAGTTAGTTTCGTTATTTATCGCTTTAGTAATCAGCTCTTTTTGCACCACGGTTATATATCACAAAACACAACAGGCTGATATTAATTATTACCAGGGGCATAGATTATTTGAAAAAGGAAAATACCCCGAGGCCGCCTCTTTTTATAAAAAAACTCTTTTTCTAAAACCTTCACGTTTTGATGCGCTAAAAGAACTGGCTTATTGTTATCAATGGACAGGCCAGCAGTCAGAGGCTATAGAAACTTTCCAAAAAGCCCTTCTTGTTAAACCGCAGGATTATTCTCTTAAAAAATCACTGGCAGAAAGTTTTTCCTGGCAGAAAAATTATAATGAAGCAATCGCGCTTTACCAGGAAATTATTATTGCAACCGGAGATATTGACGCAGAAATTAAACTGGCACAAGTTTATATTTGGGATTCCCAGCCGCAAAAGGCAAAAGAGATTTTACAAAAGGTTATTAAGGTTAAGCCGAAAAGTTTCTTGGCCCGTTTCCTTTTAGCACAAGCTTATGAATATAGTAACGAGCCACAAAAAGCTATAGACATTCTTGATGAATTGGCAAAGGAAGAAATGCCGGCAAAGAGAAAAAAGGAAACCAAACAAGAGATAGATGACCTCCTGACGCAGGCGCTTATAAGCAATAAGGATTATAAAAGGGCAGAGCTTGAGCTAATTAAAAAAATAAAAATAAATCCTAAAGATTTAAACGCGAGGATTTCTTTAGGGTTGGTATATCTTTACAGCACAGACTATAAGCGCGCCAAAGATATCTTTGAAGGTATCATAAAAGAGAACCCGGATAATCTCAAGGCAATTGTATATCTTGCCGATATTTTTGCCTATACTGAAAATTTTAAAGATGCGGAAGTATTATATAGAAAAGTGCTTAAAGAAAAACCGGATTTAGAGATAAAAATAAAACTAG
The DNA here is from genome assembly GCA_041652615.1 of Candidatus Omnitrophota bacterium. Classification (GTDB taxonomy): domain Bacteria; phylum Omnitrophota; class Gorgyraeia; order Duberdicusellales; family 4484-171; genus JAJYOP01. Next base: position 5,675 of record JBAZGZ010000086.1, read on the forward strand.
CCGATGTTTTAAGCTGGAATGCGAAATACGATGAGGCAATAAAACTTTATGATGAAATCCTCACAGAGAAAGAGGACTCCAAGTTAAGGCTTCAGAAAGCGCGTATCTTAAGCTGGCAGCGTAAATATTCCAGGTCTTTACAAGAATACCGCAAGATATTGCAAATAGCATACGATAAAGACATAAATTTGGAGATGACGGCAAAAAAAGCTTATTGGAGTAATCGCGTAAAACACGCAATTTCCGATTATAGCGATTTATTAAAAGATAAACCTAAAAATCTTGAAGCCGCTTTTGATTTATCCCAAATTTATTCTTATCAGTCAATGTGGCAGGAGGCGATAGGTACCTATAAAGGGATAATTGATATTTCTCCTAACCATTTTCGCGCCAGGGAAGGTAAAGATAAGGCAGAATTAATTTCTAAACACACTTCTTTAAAAACAGCCTACGAACTCTTTCGCGCAGAAAGCCCTTCGCGTGACACAAATATAAGGCGTCAATCTTTTTCCAACGAATTTAATCAGCCGTTAAATCCGAAGCTTAATCTTTCCGGTACCTATAAACTAACTTTTCGCAGTTTTGCGGATTACGGTGATATTTTAGAGAATGAAGGTAAATTAAAGCTTACTTACGTAAACAATCCCAATTGGCTCACCGGCGCTTATTACGATTTTATTGCCTACAATAAAGATATAAATACCATATACACTTTCGGCACTAATTTTAACTTCCGGACTTTTGATTACGGTGTATTTGGTTTTTCTTACGATAGGGAACGGCTTGAAAACAACAGCAGTGTTATTGTGGGCCGTTTTTACAGTGACAATTTTAAAGAACGCTGGGACATAGATATAAACAAGAATTTAAAATTAGGGTTTGATTATTTATTCGCTAATTACTCCGATAACAATTACAAGCATGAACCCGGTCTTGATGTATTATATTATTTTTCCTTTGAGCCAAAAAGATTTACGATTAAATACAGATATTTTTATAAAAACTATAAAAACACAGTAACCGAATATTTCTCGCCGCACGGTTTTTCCACGAATTCTCTGGGTTTGGAATGGCGGCATTATCTGAATAAAGAAGAGATATTTTTTGGAGCCAATGATTTATATTATGACATAGGTTACGAAGCTTCGGTGGACTCCACCGACATTGTCGGCCATAGATTCAGCGGTGAGATCGGCTGGGATATCAATAAAAGGTTAAACTTAAGCGTTAAGGCGACGGTAGTTAACTCCAGTTGTGATGTTTATAAAGACACAAATGTTGTGGCGGCACTGAAATATTATTTTTAACGATATGAAAAAAAGAAGAGATGTTTTGGTAAAATTGTTAATTGTTTTTTCGGTTATAGCCAGTCTGGTTTATATCACAGTGCGTACGGCATTGTTTTTGTTTGCTGAATATACGCTAATAGAAAAATTCTTTGCTTGCCTTCTTGTGGCAGGAGACCTTTTTATTATATTACATTCTACCGGTTATGCTGCCA
>JBAZGZ010000087.1:0-7144 GCA_041652615.1 Candidatus Omnitrophota bacterium
CATTCAGAAAAATATCAGCTTTTGCGGAAATAATTATTGCGAAGTTTTTCTTTGATAACAAATCTTTAAATTCCTGTGATTCACAAAAACCAATTTTTTCTTTCTTGAACCATCCGCTTGATGAAGAGCTTTGTGCGTAAACCCAAAGGCCGTCTTTACTTTCATGTAAGATAATAAGCGGGGTTCCTACGTCTAAAGAGCTGTTTTGCAACTCATCAAATTCCGAATCCCCCGCTTGGACTGTCAACGCGGAATCTGTCGGGAGGAGCCTTTGGTTTGCGTAATAAAGAAGAAAACCGTATCGGACATCGATCTTTTCGCCGATGGCCGATAAATTCATGTTTTGTTCGATTGACTTATAGAAATTTTTATCGGCCGGCATTTCATCTAGAGTGTAAAAGTTTTTCCCGGAAAAATTATTAAATTCTTTATTCAAATCATTTTTTAATTTTTTTCCGTTATATTGCGCCGGTTCGTTCAAGGGATTAATTATGAAATTTAATTCTTTCTCTATCCGTGCGTTAAATACCGCGACACCGGATTGATCAAGGATTAGTTTATCCGGATACGGATGTTTATGTATCCAAAAACCCGGGCTCTTCATCTCTCTTATGGTATTAGGAATATTTACCGGCACTATCGAAATCGGCTTTTGCGGCAAAGTTGCGCAGCCGGCGGCAAAACACAAGCTTAACAAGCAAAAACAAAGCCTTTCGATGTTTGGTACTTTTCTTTTTTGAAAACTTTTTTGTAAATTCATATATTTGCCCTGCTTCGCCCTTCTACAGCTTAACGCGGGTCGGGCTTCGCAGGAGTTTCTTCTTCGCCATTATAAATTAAAATGCCTGTTCCTTCGAAGCCCCACCGGCATGATTTAAGTTAGTGTTGGGCGAAGAAGAAACATAATTGTCCGGTTACGATGCCTAAATAAGTCCCCACGATATTACCTAATACCGCCAAGAGAAGCCCGACCGAGGCAAGCCCTGGTTCATAAATTGCCGCAACAATCGGCGCTGAAGCAACTCCTCCGATATTGGCCTGACTTGCCACAGCTAGCAAAAACATCGGCGCGCGTATCAGCCTTGAGACCAAAAATAGTATACACGCGTGCAGGATAACTATCAAGAACCCTGCTGCAATAAGAATGCCTGTTGTATTAATATGAGAAATGTTTGACCGGGCTCCGATTGACGTTAAAACAAAATATAATATGAAATATCCGATTTTTTCTGAGCCATAATGTTCAAGTTTTTTTATAGGAGTCAAAGACAATGAAACTCCTAATATAGAAACAATAATAATCGCCCAGGTGTAACTTGTGACTACGCTTTTTATTACCGGTAATCTATTTGCCGCATAAAGGGAAAAAACGCAGGCCAAAACGGCAACTATAAATATCAGCCCTATTTTTTGCAGGCTAAATTTTTTCTCTGTGCCTGAGCCGGTTATGGCAGCGCGGCGGCAAAGCACATCAATAATTTCTCTGTTTGAACGGTTCCACTTATCATATAAAGGCTGCAATGTGACCATGGCAACAAGTATCCCCATCCAAGCATAAGGGACGATTGTATCAACTATAACCATTGGCGTAAAGACTGAGTCCGGGGTGCCAAGTGCTTCTTTGACCGCGATCATATTCGCGCTTCCGCCCATCCACGAACCCGATAAAGCGCCAAAACCCGACCACATATCCGTTCCCACCCAGTTCTTAACGAGCGCAAATACTGCCGGGGTCGCTATCATTATACCAAGGCTACCCGCAAACATCATTATCAAAGCTTGTTTTTCCAGTTTTAAAATAGACTTGATGTCTGAACTGAGCAGTAAAAGCACAAGCGCGGCAGGAAGCATATAATAAGAAATAATCTGATAAATCCCGCTCCCTGAATCAATCAAACCAAAACTTGACGAAAGCATCGGCAGAAAATATATCCAGAAAACCGCCGGGATGAATTTAAAATATTTTTTAAATTTATGATGGCTTGAAATTAAAACAACCAGGGTTTCAACCGCTAAAAGAAAAATGATTATAGCAAATGGTGTTTTTATCATTTGGGGGCTATACCTATGCCGGCTTTGACTTTTGATAAATTATAAATTCCGCGTGAACTCAAATAAGGATTTTTTGTTCCTTCTTTTAGAAAAAATGGCGTATCAAGATCGATATATTTGAAACCGCCAAGGCCTGCGGCTAGATGCGCTGAAGCAGTCATCGCCAAAGAACTCTCAAGCATCCCTCCAATCATTAAACCAAGGCCCGCTTTTTTTGCAAGCAGAGAAATTTCTCTTGCCTGAATAAACCCTGATTTCATAGTTTTAATGTTTATAACAGAGACTGCCTTTTCTTTTATTGCTTTTTTGCAATCGGCGACAGTACGGACACTCTCATCAGCGCAAACCAATACTTTGGAAAGCTTTGTAATTTTCCTTAACCCTTCCCAATCATCTTTTTTAACCGGTTGTTCTAACAAGTCAGGATTTATATTTACCTTTTTAAGCAAATCTAAAAAATGCAGCGTTTCTTTGGCACTATAACCTTGGTTAGCATCGAGATAAATCTTTGAATTACCGGCAATTCTCTTGACCGCTACCACTCTCTTAAAATCGAGATCCATATCCTTACCGATTTTTACCTTAAACGCGCGAAAACCCTGTTTGTAAAAACTTTTCACTGCTTTTTCTGTTTCGGTTAATCCGGAGATCACAATGGTAATATCTGTTTGAAACTTTTTGGAAGAGTTTCCAAAAAATTTCCATAAAGGAATCTTTTTTGTTTTGGTCAATGCGTCAAGGATTGCCATTTCTATTGCGGCCACGGCGCTTTTATTACGCGATAAATGCTCGTTTGCCTCTGCGGAAATAGAAAGATAGTCAGAAATATTTTTACCGATTAAATCTTTTCCTATTATTTTTAAGTTTTTTGCTGTTTCAATGACGGTCTCACCGGTGATATGCGGCGCGATACCGGCCTCACCATAACCTCGCATGCCATTTTCTATTTTAAGTGTAAACAAAATATTCTCAAGGTTCCTATGCTCGCCTAAGCTTGTGCGGAAAGGACAGATCAATTCTTTTCTTAGAGTGCTAACCGAAAAATTGGATATATAAAGTTTATTTTTGTTCATAACAAAAATATGTTACTGTTTTAAAAAATTTTTGCAAGAGATACGGGTATGATAATGGAAACACAATAGAAATGCAGTAGAAATACCATGGAAATACATTAGAAATACGGTTGTCCGCCACAGATGACTTTTTATATGTAGGTGGATCCGCCTCTGGCGGAAAATACATTGTCTAGTGTTGATAGTAAGCGAATGAAGCCTTCCATAACTCCTCGGGCTAAAGCCCGAGGTTTCGGCATGGCGAATACTAAAGCGGCGCTCATATATATCCGCAGCCTGAAGGCTGCGGTTTTGGCGCCGCGAATGTATAAACGAAACAATGTATTTCTACTGTATCTCGCGAGCGAAGGCCTTCGATGTGCCTTACTCGCTTAGGCCTGAGCGAGCATATTTCAATTGTATTTCTAGTGAAGCTTCCCCGGTCTAAAGACCGGGGCTTCCTCCCGAGCAGAAATCAACAATTACATTCATCCCTCGGGCTAAAGCCCGGGGATTTCTGCGAGGGATTAAATTATTCTGCTTAATAACACAAGTGTTTCTAAATGCGGCGTGTGCGGAAAGAAATCAAACGGCTCAACAAATTCAGGGCGGTATTGTCCTGACAAACTCTTAAGATTAGAAAAAAGCGTTTCCGGGTTGCATGATGAGTAGAATATTTTTTTGGGATTCAAACGTAAAATTGCCCGCATTATTTTATTGGAAAGCCCTGAACGCGGAGGATTAATTATTAAAACATCCACATCCTTATAAAAAGATCCCTGCTCATTCAAGAATTTTCTGGTGTCAGCAGTAAAAAATGAAATATTTTCTATGTTATTTTCTTTAGCATTCTGCCGGGCGGTCTCAATAATCGCTTCCACTATCTCAACGCCCCAGACAACTTTTGCGTCGCGGCTCAAAAATATCCCGATACATCCTCCTCCGCAAAAAAGATCTAAAACTTTTTCTTCTTTATTCAATTTTGCATAGCTTCTTATTTTTCCATAAAGATTATTTATGGCTGCGGGGTTGACCTGGAAAAACGAATCGATTGCAATCCTGAATTTAAAATCTCCTAATTTTTCTTCTATAAACGCCTCACCATAAAGCAGCTCTTTCTTTCCAAACATCACCGCGTCAGACATCGAATCATTGGTAATCTGATAAATTGATTTTATAGTTTGGGGTAATTTTAAAGATAGTAATGTTTGAATAAATGCTTCTTTATCCAATGATTCTTGAGCGGTTGTAACCAAGCCAATCATAATTTCTTTAGTTATTTTAGTTTCGCGGATGATGAGGTTTCTTAAAAATCCTTTATAGGAAAATTTATTATAGGTGCTGTAGCCTTTAGCCTGAAGAAATTCTTTTACCGCTTTTAAAATATCTCCTGCGCTTTGAGAAAATATCAGGCACTCTTTGATATCAATCAGCTCTCTATGGCTGCCTTTTCGATAAAAACCGCACGTCAAAGGCTCACCCATACCAAAGCTAAACTCCATCTTATTGCGATAAAACCACTCGCCGAATGAATTAATGGGTTTTAATTCGCAGGCTATGCCGTTAGCTTCCATCAGTTGTTTTACTTTCGCTTCTTTACGCGCAAGCTGCTCAAGGTAGGGAATATCCTGGAAACTGCAACCGCCGCATTGTCCGAAATGTTTGCAAATGTTCATGGTTTACTTGTCGCACGTATCAGGTATCACGTAACACGTCAAAATCGCTCACGTGTTACCTGTTACGTGATACTAATTAATAATTAAATTTTCCAATTTCTTTCTCTTACCTTTTTCGGAATATCTAAGTGGCTTGCCAAGCGCCAAAACTGCTTCTAATTTTAAATTTGATGAAGTTTTCAAAATCTTTTGAATTGTTTTCCGTTTATTTAAAATTTCGCCTAGCCAGCAGCACCCGAGTTTCTGTGAGTGGATAGATAAAAGCATGTTTTGGATGCAAGCGCCGATAGCCATTAAATCTTTCTCGTAATTGTAAGATGATTTTTTATCCAAAAATACCAGGATAATTTTATCCGCGCCTTTTACAATGTAGCTGTAATGGGTATATCCGGCTAACGCGTTTTTATTATTGCCATCTAAAACCATGAATCTCCAAGGCTGGTTATTTAATCCGGATGGTGCCCATCTTCCTGCTTCAAGAATTTTTTCAATAGTCTTGGCAGAAATGCGCCATTTTTTAAATCGCCTGATTGAACGACGAGATTGGATAAGCTTCAACGCGTCTCTCATTTGGCGATATTATAGGAAAAATGTGGTAAAATACAAGACCCATCTATAAAAAATACCTTTTCGCAATAAGAATTTGGGATATAATTAAAAATAGGAAATTCAGAAAACGTGCAATCATTTACTTTAACGCACCCTATTGGGCCTTCGAATGAAATATCTTGTTTTCAGTATAACACTTATCAGCCAAACGTTATTTGCGTTTGGGTTAATTATTAGTTTATTGTTTCCAAAAAATAGAATTTGGCCGCCTCCCGGAAAAAAATCTTGGCAGTTCTACTTTATATGGATATCCTCTGCGGTCGCTTTTTTTGGAGGGTTCTTTTTAGGCTTACTTGACTGGAATAGTTTTATTTTAAAGCACTGGTTTAGATTTGTCATTGGTGGTATATTTCTTATTGGCGGTGAAGCGCTTGCGTGTTGGGGGGTAAGATCCGTAGGAAACAAAGCAACTTCCGGCCTGGCAAGTGAATTTATAATAAAAGGCCCTTATAGGTATACACGGAACCCTCAATATATAGGTAATGTAGTACTTTTTATCGGTTACGGCCTAATCTGTAATTCAATTTTGACGAATATTGTATTGCTCATCGGGATTATATTATTTCTTATAATGCCCTGGACAGAAGAGCCTTGGCTTAAGGAACACTATGGTACTCAATATGAAAACTATTTAACCAAGACACCGAGATTTTTTTCCTTGCAGCGCTGCGTGTTGGCCAAAAATACATAAAATGGCTTTGAAAAAATAAAAACCACCCTATTTATGAACTTAATAAAACTTACGCTGGCTAAATTTGTTTTACTTTTCCTAATCATTATCATTATTTTTGCTATCCCCGCTTTTGCTGAAACCATTGTCCTTAAATCCGGAGAAAAAATCAACGCGAACGTCATAGAAAAAAACGATAATTACGTTAAATTAGACGTTAAGGGCTCGTTGATAGTTTACCGTACTTTCGAAATTCAAAGTATAGCCGGAAAGGAAATTCCCCCCACCAAAAATATTGCCGTAAAAAGTGCATCTCAATCTAAATCAAAATTAGCAGTCTCTTCTCCTGAAATAGTTGAATCCGCCATCATTACCGCCAAAGAATATTTGCAAAGAGGTATTATTTATTACAGCAAAGAAGAATTTAACCATGCAATATCAAATTTGAATGAAGCGATAAAAATCAATCCGGCTTATGTTGAGGCTTACCTTTATAGAGGGCTATCTTATGCCGGCCAGGGCAGCCCCGATAAAGCTATAGTTGATTACACTACGGCGATAAAAATCAATCCGAAAAATGAAGAAGCATATTTTGTCAGAGGAATAGCTTATGCCGCGGTCCGTGAAATTGATAAAGCTCTCGCCGACTACAACAAAGCGATAGAACTCAACCCTAAATATGTGCAGGCTTATCTAAACCGCGCGCTTTTAAATATGGCGGCAGGGAATAACGACCAGGCAATAGTTGACGCAAATAAAGTAATGGAAATAAATTCCACTTTTGCGGGAAGTTATTATCTTAGAGGGCTTGCTTACGCAAATAAAAATAGCCTTGAGCAGGCTATCTCAGATTATACGAAAGCTATAGAAATGTCCCCTCAATATGCGGAAAGTTATGCTAACCGCGGGCTAGCCCGTGCTTACAATATAATCGAAAAAGCGAAACTGGATCCTAATTCTCCAATAGCGTATGTTAATATCGGAATCGCCCATGTTGATAAAACCAATTTTGACCGGGCGATTTCTGATTGCAATAAAGCGATAGAGCTTAATCCGAAATACATTGAAGGATATATTATGCGGGC
>JBAZGZ010000088.1:0-7139 GCA_041652615.1 Candidatus Omnitrophota bacterium
ATCCCGGAAAGATTTTTTATGTAATAAAGCGCTTTTTGCCTTTGACTATCAAGTTCCCTTTCTAAACGATAGAAACTAAGATGCCCAAATATTTTACGCAGAAACGAAACCTGATGATAATCAAAATCAACGCTATACTCTTCACCAAATGCTCTTACTTCATTTCCTTTTTTCCTCCAAAAGGTTTGCGGCAATTTAAAAACAAACCAAAAAAGTAAAGGCCGGTAAAATATCCAATAGCCGAACAACTCGCATATTTTTATTAATTCCGATAAATAATTTTTCCGGACAAGGTTTTTTACTGACTCTTCAACAACCCCGGAGTATTCTTTTTTATTTGAAACAAGGACTCCCCCCTCATAAATAGTAAGGCCTTTGCCCCGCGCGAGGCTAAAAAAAGAAAAATCTCCAAGCATGCCTGCTCTTTTACCTTTATATTCCGCGCCTAAAGCCTGCGCGCAATCTTCGATAGTAAATATTTTATATTTTTGAGCTATTCCCTGTATCCTGTCAAAATCAAGCATTATGCCCGCCAGATGAACAACAATAATTGCCAGCAGATCATTATCCTGCGTACATATTTCCTGCAAAGCAGCATAATCAAAATCAAAATTGTTTTTATTTATATCGCACACTTTGATCTTAAGGCCGGATTTACTCGCGGCAAGAGCAACAAGCGGACAAACATAGGCTGCTATGATAACGGTCCGCTTTGGAGATATTTTTTTAAGTGATTCAAAGATAAGGTGCAACGCGGCAGTTCCCGAATAGGTTATTTCCGTATAATCCGCAACAAGATAGTTCTTAAAATCATCCGCCAAGCTCTTTGATTGATTTTTACGAAATAACGAAAAAAGGTCTTGAGCTTTAAACGGCCAGCCAGAAGTCGGTGGAATTTCTTTAAATATAGGCATATTAGTAAAGATTTTTTTAGGACGGATGTAAACGGATTGTTACGGATGTCGCGGATAAAATCATCCGTTTGAATCCGCTATAATCCGCCTGCATCCGTGTTTTAATAAACTTTTATAGAAACAAGGTAATTTTATGATAAAATATTTTTAAATCAAGGGTTTGTGTATTATACTCAAATATAAAATTCGATGTTTAAAAAAAGATTAACCTTAAAAATCCTCTTGTTTCTTATTTTAACAGATATTCTGGAAACTTTCATACAATTCTGTTTTAAAAAGAGCACTGTTTCTGCTATCGGATTTAATATTACCTGTTTAAACGATGCTTTTGTTTTTGTCAAAACCGTCATTAGTTCGCCTTTTTTATGGGTAGGAGTTTGCTCGGTCCTGGTGATATTTGTCATATGGTCGACAATACTCTCCAAAATAGACTTGAGCGTGGCGGTACCGGTAGCAAGTTTTAGCTATATACTTGTTCCGTTATCATCCATAATATTTCTGCATGAAAAGATAAGCGCGTTGAGATGGTTAGGTATATCTTTTATTTTGCTGGGAATAATATTTGCTTCGTTAAGCAGTAAAGAAAAAATACATTCAAACGATGGCGCATAATATTTTCTTAATTTTATTATTAATCGCGATAAGCAACAGCTTTGACACCGCAAGAGAGTTGCTCTTAAAATCAACCATAAATTCCTTGGCCGCGCCGCATCCGGTTAACATCAGGAATGTTTTTCGCTTTATAATAAGATTACTGCAAAAACCGAAAGTCTATTTAAGTTTTTTATGCAGTATCGCTTCACTTTTTGTTTATCTCTTTGTACTCTCTAAGGCTGACTTAAACTTTGCCTTCTCGCTCGATAGCATGCATTACATCTTCATTGCCGTTACTGCCAAAATATTCTTGAAAGAAAAAGTGGGTTCAAAACGCTGGATTGGAACTGCTTTTGTTGTTTTAGGAATAATCCTGGTTACTTTAAGTTAAATCACAATACACAATCCACAAATCACAAACAATATACAATAAACAATTCCAAAATCACAAACAAAAAATGTTTGTGTATTGTTGTTTTGGAATTGTGATTTGTTTGTAATTTGTACATTGTAATTTGTGATTTTACTCTATACAGGGTTAACGTAAATATTTTAAGGTGAGTTCGGCAGCATCAAGGCCGGAGATAAAGCACGCATGTACCCCTGCTCCAGGGCGAGTCCACGCCCCCGCAAGGTATAGCCCTTTTATTTTAGTTTTTTGATCCAAGCGAAAAATTCCTGACTGCATTACTGTATGGGCGAAACCATATATCGCGCCTTCAGGGGTTAATGTATAGCGGTACATTGTATTTGGAGTAGCTACTTCCATAATTTCAATATGTTTTGAAAGCCCTGGCAGATATTTCTCACATCTTTCGATTAGTTTTTGCGCAAGCTGCTTCTTTTTTTCCTGATATGCCGTGCCGGTTAAATCTTTCCAATTGTCATAGCTATCAAGCGTCATAATCAGAAGCGTTCCTTTTCCTTGCGGCGCAAGAGACGGATCCAGTTGCGAATGATCAACGGCCTCAATAATGCAATTATCGTAATCCCCCCTGATAGAACAATCAAAAGATTCGTCGTGGTCATACCCGTTATTTATTGAAAGCATAAAACTTTTCATTCCAAGGCTCTTTGGCGAAACACTCAACCCAAGGTATACTTGAAATACCGATATAGACTTTTCAAGGCGGGCAATTTGTTTTTTATAGTTTTCTTTTAAAGATACATTATCAATCATCTCTCCTAAAGTAAGCGGAGCATTCGCGTTAGAGATTACTGAATTTGCCGTAATCTCCTCTTTCTTATCGGTGACAACCCCTTTGACTCTGTTTTTTTCAATCAATATTTTTGCAACAAAAGTGTTATACCTTACCTCTGAACCATTGGCGCGTATTTTATCCACAATTGCCTTAAATAACTGCATATAACCGCCTTGGACATAGCAGGTTTTATCAAAACAATAACCTCGCAAAATCACAAGTAAATACAAAGCAGAAAGCCTGCTCGGCGGCACACCGACAAATTTCCATAGATCAGAGATTAAGCTTTTAAGCTTTTTATCTTTTATATATTTATCCAAAAATTCACACGCTGAAAGGCTTGAAATTTTTATGATATCAGGATAAAAAAATGGGCTTATGAGCAGCTGTAAAACAGAAGGTAGTTTTGAAATACAAAAACCATCAAATTGTTTATAAAATTTGGTGATGCTGGAAATCAGTTTTTCTAAATTATCTCTTTCCGCCGGAAACTGTTCTTTTAAATAATTAAAAAAAATATCCTGGCTAAAATCAACAACAAAATCATGTTCCGGATATATCGTGCGGCAAAAACTGGCAAGTTTGATAAAATTTACTTTTTTATCTACCCCCAAATCCTCTAAAAAATTACGCAGCTCAAGGCCTTCGCCCAAACTGTTAACGCAATGCATGGACGCCTCAAAAGTAAAGCCCTTGCGGGTAAATGTCGTCGCGCACCCTCCGGGAATTGGCTGGCGCTCAAGAAGCAAAACTTTCTTGCCGCAGGAAGAAAGTTTGAGCGCACAAGCAAGCCCGCCTACGCCTGCGCCGATTATTATCGTGTCATATGTCATTTTATTTAAATATAGGTTAAACAAGGTTAATCGATGTTAACCGAGGTTAATCAAGGTTACCTAAAGCTTTAAAGCCACAATTTATATTTATCTGTAACTTTAGTTAACCTGAATTAACCTTGTGTAACCTTGGTTAACTTTTTTCAACACAACCTGGATTAATCTTCCCAAATTTCTTACCCGGAACTTTCCATGTTCCTTCGGCTTTTATTTTATATAAAGACACAAGAAACCGCGAAGACATAAACTCTGCACTTCTGAATAGTTTTGATAAATAAGTAAATTCCTCATTGCTAATCAGCTTATCTTCTAAACAATCTTCTACATCGCCACCAATTCCTCTAAAGAACCTTGAATTATTTTTATACTATGTATAAATTCTCCGATACTTCCCTTTTTATAACCTTCACGAATATTTTGCTTAGCAGAACGCGCGGCATCGCGCATTTGAGATACCAGCCTTAAATTAGTTTTTACAAAACGTTCTGTAATCTTATGTATATGGCGACGAATCTCGCATATGTCCTGATAAAATTTTAATTTTTCATAAGGCATTTCTCTTCTTAACAACCGCATATTTATAACTTACTATAAAGTTACAATGATAATATTTCCGCAACCTTGATTAACTTTGTTTAACCTTAATTAACCTTGTTTAACTTTATAATGCAAAGTTACCGTAACCGATTAAATTACATCAACCAGCCGGTCTAGGAATTTTATCGCTTCAAGAGCAACTTTCTCTCTCTCCTTATCTATCGTAATCATATGATAAGAATCTTCAAGGACAATCAATGATTTATCCAGAGAACCAATGCGGTTAAAACAATAGCGAGCATTTTTAATACTTGTCATATCATCCTCTTTGGCATGCATTATAAGAATGGGGGTTTTTATGCGCGGCATTTCTTTTTTTACAACCTTTGAAAACTGATGGTGCTGATAAAGACTTGCTAAAGGAAAAAACGGGCTGCCGAACATTACGACTTTGTCGCTGGAATCAGCTTTTGGGGCATTGCTGTAAAAAGCGTGGATAACACTACGTAAATTTTCATCTTTTAAGCCGTAAGGCGGATTTTCGTGTATATCTATTCTGTATCTAAAATACGGTATGTGCCAGGCCAGCGGAAGAAGCATCTGGCCCTTATGAACCGCCCAGCCATCATAAAGCAAAGTCGGCGCAAGCGCGATAATGCCGGAAACATCTGAGGGATATTTATAAGCCAGATGCATACTCACAAGTGCGCCCATTGAAAGCCCGCCGACAAAAACTTTTCCGCATTTCTTCTTAAGAAAAGCCAGGTCGCGCGCGCAAAGATCAACAATTTCCTGCCAGGTCGCTTTTTTGAGCTCCTCTAGGCTTTGGCAATGATGAGGCAAGGTATTACACAAAACAGTATAACCCGCTCGATTGATAGCCTTAGCCAAATACCGCATTTCCGAAGGGGTCCCGGTAATGCCATGTATCAAAAGGATTGCGGCCTTCTGTCCTTGTAAGAATATTTTTGATTTATTCGAATTTAATTCCATATAAGTGTGGCATTATATCACAGATTTGTTTCACATAAAGCCTTATTCTCTTTCGAATTTTCCATTTTCTTTTTTTTAAGGACGGATGTCACGGATTGCTACGGATGCAACGGATGATTTTATCCGCGACATCCGTAGTAATCCGCTTTTATCCGTTCTTAAAAATTCTCCATATTGTAATCAAGAATAAATTTGATATACTGCTTTTCATGCAAGAAACAAAGCCATCGCTGGCAATAAGCATTTTAACTTCCATTAATGACATACCAAGGCAGGATTGGGAAAGGCTGTTTACAGCTAATATCATTGAAAATTACGGCTACCACAAAGCGCTTGAAGAATCCGGCCTCAAAGGTTTCTCGATATTTTATCTAGTGGCTAAGCGCGATAACGCCCTAGTTGCAACAATCCCCTTCTTTATTATGGATTTCTCGATAACAACGCTTATACGCGGCCCGCTTGGAAAACTAATTTTTTCCATACGCAAGCTTTTTAAACGCTTTTTAATGACGCGCTTAATCTTTGTCGGAAGCCCAACTGCAGAAGAACTCTATATCGGGATAGCTAAGGAAGAAAACAAGGCGTTAATCCTTCCTCAGTTATTCGATAAACTGTATGAATTTAGCCGGCTTAAAAAAATAAAAACAATACTATTTTACAACTTAACCGCAAAAGACGATGAACTTAAAATTTATCTTCGGGATAATGGGTTTACGGCAATGGAAGACCTCCCCACGACACGCCTTGAAATAAAAGAAAAAAACCTTGAGGAGTATATAAGCAATTTGGGCTCGAATACGAGAAAAGACCTAAGAAGGAAACTACGTAAATCCGCAGAGCTTGTCCGGCTTGAAACAGAAATCACCGACAATATTGATAATATCATCGATGAAGTCTATCAGTTATATACAAATAGCCTTAATGACTCTGACTTGCAATTCGAAACATTAACCAGGGATTTTTTTCAAAATATCTGCCGCAACATGCCTTCTATCGCAAAGTATTTTATCACCAGAAACCATGAAAAAATCGTTGCCTTTAATCTATGCTTTATAAAAGGAGATACCTGCATCGATAAATTTATCGGCTTCGACTATTCTGTTGCCTCTGAATATAATCTTTACTATACGACGTTTTGCCACAATATCGACTGGTGTATTAAAAATAATATCCGCTTTTACCAGCCGGGACAGGGTGATTACGACGCAAAGATTCGCCTCGGAGCTTCGCTTATCCCTCTGTTTATATACATCAAAAGTTTTAACCCACTGCTTAACCTTTTAATGAAACCTATCATCAAAGCGATAGAGCCGCAAAAATTCGATCCTGCTTTAAAAAATCTTAAGAAATATAAAAATCTGCGCAGCAGTTTATAGCTTAGCTAAAAAACTACGGGTTTTAATTCAACCAAATGCTATTTTAAAAATAAATCAAGAATCTTTAAATTAGTCGCTTCGTTGACAGAAGCTATCTTGGAAGGCTCAATTTCTTCGGCAGTTTGCTTTGGATGATCTATGGAAGAAAGGAATCTCTTTATGGGGCTTTTAATTACAATCGGCGAGTGCTCTCCTGTAATATCCATACCGACTACATTTTTTTCTTCTTTTATGACTGCAAGCGCGTTAATTAACCAGCCAATAGACATCAGGCCCTCTTCCCAATTTGTTAATGCATAGGCGTGGGATAAACAATCCTTATCAACGCTGATATAGACATCATCAACCGGCATGCGTTTTATTAATTCCCTTACAAAATCTACGCTTTTTTCTTTCAGATTAGACCAAAATATGGTTGAACCAAAAATATCACGTTTAGTTTTAAAGCAAGCCGTATTTTTCAGATAACGAAAATATGTTCGTGAAGGTTTTTTATCGTAAGGAAAAATTTCCAGTTTTTCGCTTTTTAAACTCTTTAAGCATGCTGTCGCCA
Source organism: Candidatus Omnitrophota bacterium (assembly GCA_041652615.1). Taxonomy (GTDB): domain Bacteria; phylum Omnitrophota; class Gorgyraeia; order Duberdicusellales; family 4484-171; genus JAJYOP01. The sequence continues at coordinate 7,003 of JBAZGZ010000088.1, forward strand.
GGCCTAAAGCCGACAAATCCTTTGAAGACGGCCCAAGCAAAATAGTTTTTTGAATGTTCTTTGCTTTACTCATTTGCGTAACCCATGAGCCGCAGCTTATATAGGGGGGCATTCCGTCCCAGTCAGGATGAAAATCA
>JBAZGZ010000089.1:0-7099 GCA_041652615.1 Candidatus Omnitrophota bacterium
ATCATCTTATAATCACTGAAATTAATTCCGAACGGAGTGAGGAATAAAATGAAAGGTTTTGCGCAAAAAATTTCAAAGATTTTAGGAGATATTGTAAAGAAGGAGTATGAAGTCATTATTGATGAGCCTTTATGGGAAGCTCCTCAAAGGCAGGACTTTGGCGATCTTTCTTCCATGGTTTCTTTGAAGCTTGCGTCAAAGTTGAAAAAAGATCCTCTTGAAATAGCCTCTAATCTTAAAAATCATCTTGAATCAGAAATAAAAGATGATGTAGAAAAAATAGAAATTTTAAAACCAGGTTTCATTAATATTTTTATCTCTAAAGATGTATTATTGAATTCTTTGAATGGAATACTTGAGGATAAAGATAAATTCTTCAGACACAATCTAAAAAGAAAAGTCATTCTTGAATTCTTGAGTGCAAACCCCACCGGGCCATTATCTATAGCCCACGGCAGGCAAGCTGTAGTGGGAGATGTTATTGGCAACATCCTTGCATTCCTTGGCGATAATGTAGAGAGGGAATACTATGTAAATGATGCCGGAAGGCAAATAGACCTTTTTGTGGAGTCAGTTGGCGAACGCGTAAAAGAAATAAAAGGAGAAAAATTTTCTATACCCGAAGGCGGTTATCTGGGTGAATACGTGAAAGATGTCGCCCGGGCTTGTATTGCGGAAAAGCCAAAAGATATGCGTGAGTTCATTCTTTCCTATGAGCTATCTCTTATAAAGAAAGATTTAGAAGTTTTGGGCATACGCTTTGATAACTGGGCAAGCCAGCAAAAACTTATCGATGATAAGAAAATAGAAAAAGTTATCGATATTCTTAAAGCAAAAGATCTGATTTTTGAGCAAGAAGATGCCATATGGTTTTCTGCAACCCGGTTTGGCGACGACAAAGACCGGGTTATTAAAAAAAGTGACGGCGAACTTACTTATTTTGCTTCCGATATCGCTTACCATGAAGATAAAATCAGCCGTAAAGCGGATTTGCTTATAAATCTCTGGGGGCCTGATCATCATGGTTATATTGAAAGAGTAAAATCGGCAATTAACGCTTTAGGTTATGATAAAGATATTCTGAAGGTTGTCATCATCCAGCTTGTAGCTTTGAAAACTAAAGAAAAAATGTCAAAAAGGAAAGGTACGGCGGTGTTGCTTTCCGATTTGATCAGTGAAGTAGGAAAAGATGCGACAAGATTTTATTACCTCGTCAGGAAGAATTCATCTCATTTGGAGTTTGACGTAGACCTCGCAGAGGACAAGTCTTTTAATAATCCTTTGTATTATGTCCAATATGCTTCTTCACGTATCGAAAGTATTTTTCAGAAGGCTGGCGCTAAAACTTTTGATCCCAAATATACTCAAGACTTAGAAGGTAAAGATGACCTGGCGCTTATCCGGATGCTTTTACAATTTTCCTATGCGCTTGAAAAAGCATACTATGGGTTAGAGCCGGTCTTTATTATCGAATATTTAAAGACGCTTGCTGCGGCTTTTCATAAGTTCTATGAGACAAATAGAGTTGTGGGGGAAAGTGAGAAAATAGAAAAAGCGCGTTTAAATCTTTTAGAAGCAACCCGTATAGTATTTCATTGCGCACTAAATCTTCTTGGCATTGCCCCGGCAAAAAAAATGTAAGATCTACAGATGATCACAGATAGAAATTGCAGATATACATATATACCAGGTGTATTGATTTTCTTTAAGAAGGTACTATAATAAAATCATCTGTGTAAAAAAATGAAACGCAAAATTTGGAAAATAAAAGAGGTTACACCTTCTGCAGTAACTTTGGGCCAAAAGTATAAAATACCTACCCATCTTGTCCAGGTACTTCTCAACAGAAATATCCCTGAAGGCGATTTCTATTCTTTCTTAAACCACGACATCACTTGCCTGCACTCATGTTTTCTATTACCTGATATGGAAAAAGCAGTTTGCCGCATAAGAGAAGCTGTCAGCAGGAAAGAAAAGATTCTTATCGTCGGCGATTATGATGTTGACGGGATAACGTCACTTGCGATTTTTAACGAATTTATCAAGGGATTTTCGGATTCGTTTTCTTTTTATATACCACATCGCGTCAAAGAAGGCTACGGTTTAAACAATGAAGTTATAAAAAAAGCAAAAGATGAGAATAGAACCCTAATCATTGCTTTTGATTGTGGAACCAATTCAATAGAGGAAGTGGCTTTGGCGCGTTCCTTCGGAATAGATATGATAGTTGTCGATCACCATCATCCCAAAGAAAACCTTAATAATCCTTTTGCTTTCATAAACCCGAAACGTAAAGATTCAAAATATCCTTTTTGTGACTTAAGCGCAGCTGCCCTTTCTTTTAAGCTCCTTGAAGCTTTAATCGGCAAAGACGCATTTAGCACGCTTGATTTAGTTGCTCTTTCGTTAGTATGCGATGTTGTCCCTTTAAAAGGAGAGAATAGAACTTTACTTAAAGAAGGGCTTTGTTTATTAAAAACCAATAACCGTCCGGCGATTTCCGCACTTTGTAAAATTGCCAAGATAAGAAAAGAAAACATAACCGCATTTCATATAGGTTATATATTAGGGCCACGTATAAACGCTTCAGGCAGGGTTGCTTCAGCAAGTGTTTCTCTCCAGATGTTTTTAAGTAATGACGAAAAAGAAGTTGTTGCTATCGCGTCTAAACTTCAGGAATATAACCAGCTTAGAAAAGGTATTGAGCTTAATATTTTGAAAGAAGCCGAACAGAAAATAGAAAATAATTTATCGGGAGATTACGCGATAGTTGTTGACGGGGAAGGCTGGCATTCGGGCGTGTTAGGCATAGTTGCTTCAAGATTAGCCGATAAATATTACCGGCCGTCCTTTGTGATTTCATTTGAAGACGGGCTGGGTAAAGGTTCAGCGCGCTCGATACACAGCGTGCACCTGATGGAGGCTTTAGAAAAGTGTTCCAAGTCATTGTGCGCTTATGGTGGGCATAAGAGAGCTGCAGGTCTTGAGATTTTTAAAGAAGGTTTGGATGAATTTAGAAAGAATATCAACGATTATATAAAAGAAAATACACAAGCGGAGGATTTAATACCCGTTCTTGATCTGGATTTAAAATTAAATTTTGATGATATAAACATTGAATTTATAGAGGCGCTTGATAGCCTCGAGCCTTTTGGTGAGGAAAATCCTAAAGCAATGTTTGCCAGCTTTGGTGTCAGCAAAAAAAATTCTGCTAAAAAAATAAACAGCGGTTATTCTGTGTGGTTGAGTGATGGTAACAAGACTTTTGAAGGTATGGTCTACGATGGAGGATTGCTTGATATATTAGAATACGCAGATAAATTTGATATAGCTTATACGCTTCAGAAGAATACTTATCACAATGAGCCGGTTTTAGCTATTAGAGATGTTGCTTTTTCGGCCGACAAAGTTTAGTTTTCCGCCTTTTATGCACTTCGTGCAGACAAAAACTCTTTTTACTTTGCCTTCTATGATAACTCTTCTTTTTTGAAGATTGGGGTGGAATTTCCTTTTTGTAATGCCGGTGGTTTTCTTTCCCACGCCGCCTTCTCTTTTTGCTTTACCGCGCCTGGCGATTGAATTACCACCGATAGTTTTTTTGCTACAAAATTCACAACATTTACTCATTTTTTTTGTTCTCCTTTTTTAGGGATTCCAGTGATTATGAGAAGATTGCGGTGATTACGATTGAAATCACTGTAATCGTTCTTATGAAAATTATTATAACTATACTTGTAAATTCGCTGTTGTCAAGAAAAATCTTGAAGTGAATTGCTTGAAATCTCGTTGAATATATGTTATACAATAAATGAAACATTGCTCTTGCAATATATACGAAAAAGGCAAACCCTGTTAGAAACAATAAATCTAACGTGGGGGCGTAACGTTAGAACGATAGTTTCTAACGGGGCAAACTCCAAGAAATTGGGGGACGCAAAGCTCTAAGAGCCTAAAGCCGTAAGGCTATGGTAGTCAGCTGCCGTGAATGCAGATGAAGTATTTAAACCCATAGTTAATCGCTATGGGTTTTTGTTTGAGTTTCGCCAAAGGCGGGACGAAAACAACCCCCACACCAATTGGTGGACCAATATATGGGGTTCTGCAATTGGTGTGGGGGTTAATTCGCACTGTGATTTTTCCTGACGCCTATAAGGCTTGAAAAAATCACGTGCTCATTAAAGGGAGGTGAGTATGTTTAGGAAAGCCGTGGGTTTATTCATTCTCGGACTATTTGTGTTCTCTGTGGGGGCATTTGCAGAGGAAAACAATGCGCTTAGCAAATTAGGCAGAGGCGTTACTAACGCGTTAACAGGAGTTGTGGAAGTTCCAAAGCAGATTTATCTTGTTTCTATGGAAAAAGAGCCTGTCACAGGTATAACTTATGGTACGGCAAAAGGCGTGTGTTATGGGTTGCTGCGTACAGCCGCGGGAGTTTATGAAACGGTTGCGTTTGCGATACCGCCATATGATAAGCCGGTCATGGAACCAACGTTTGTATTTGAAGGGTGGAAGGCTGAGTCTAAAGAGAAGCCAGCTGAGAAAGAATAATAAAAGTGAATTTAAAATTATAAAGGGTGCAGGCGTAAACGGCCTGTGCCATTTATAATTTTAAAAGCTAAATTTTCAGTAATTTACTTGTTTCGTTTATTTTTTCAAGTAACTGCGCGTTTTCTTTGTCGCTAGCCAGAGTTTTTGCTTTCTTTAAATAATGAATAGCTTCTTTATTGTTGCCGATGTTCAAATAAACCATAGCGATATTATAGTATATTTTTGGATTATTTTTTTCTAGCTCAAGCGCTTTTCGTAACACATCCAAAGCTTCTTTGTGTTTTTTGAGTTTACCGTAAGCGCCGCCCAGGTTTATATAGGCTTTTGTATCTGCCGGGTCTAATTCCACAGTTTTCTTGAAACACCTTATCGCTTGCTCAAGATTTTCAGCACGAACATACATAACACCCAATCTATAATAATTTTCTTTATTCTCGGGATCGCATAAAGCGCTTACGTTAAGAAAGACTATTGCTTTTTCGTGCTCTCCATTTTCGAAAGATTTTGATCCCTCTTCAAGAAGTTTTTCCGCTACTTCTTCGTTCCTCTGGCATTTTTCTATTAAGTAGCTGATGATTTCTTCTGATTTACCGGCCGTATCTTTCCGGCCCTGCTTTTTAAAGAGTATCCCAGCGTTTATGATATCTATGAAAGCCATATCAAATTCATCATTTTTTAAATAAAGCATGCCACGATTAAACAAGGCCTCGCCAAAGAGAGGATTCGTTCTAACAGCTTTATCGTAGTATTCTCTGGATTCATCGTATTTGGACATTTTTTGCAGGCATAATCCTAAATTATAAAATAGGATATCTTCTTTTGTGCTGTCTCCAGAATTTTCAGCCTTTTTTAAAATTACAATTGCTGTGGGGTAGTTTTCCCGTTTCATTGAAACTGCCGCCATATCGATATAAGCTTCGTTTTTGTTAGGAATAATCTCTTGAGCTTTAAAAAATGAAAATTTGGCGTTATTTAATTGATTATCTTTAAAGTAAGATAAGCCCTGATCTATGTAGTCATCATAAAGCGCTTGTAAATTGCCTTGGGAAGCATTGCTTTTTAAGTATTGGTTATCGTTTATTTTTGTTAATTGGGTGTTAGCGGTATATTGCGCGGTAATATTCAGGATAAAAGCTAACAAAATTATCTTTATCTTTTTCATAAAACCAAGAATTGATGGTTATGGTTAATTTTACCAGTTAATCTAGATCTCTTGTCTTAATTGCTTTTCCGCATCTATAACGTCGCGGTTAATTTTGCTTAAAACATGGTAAATTTTTGCTTTCATGCTTTCGCTGATTGTTTTTGAGGAGTGCATTTCTTTCAATACCTGGATGCTCATTCTGAAGTATCTGACAATTTCTCCTTCATCTATTTCGCAAAATCTATTAATCTTTTCAAAACTTGCACCTCGTACCCAAGCCTCTGCAGCATCGCTTAAATGGAAATAGAATTTTTTACTTAAAGGGTAAATCCTAAATGTTCTTTCCTGTTTATGTATGCCCGCTATAAATATATTCAGTTCTTTTTTCAGACGCCTGATTTTTTTATTAAGCCTGGGTTTTCTTTCTCCTTTGCGCGGTTCGTATGTAAGGGCGCATATGGTAATAAAAAGTTCTTCTTCATCGAGTGAGTCAAGGAATCCGCTATCGAAAAGCTCTCCTATCTGAAGCTCAAAGCTGTAAACCTTTGAGGCCAAATCCGCTTTCCAACTTATGCCGTCTTCAATTATGTAGTTTAAATTTGTGAGCAAGGAGACCTTTCTTTTAAGAAGCCCAAGGACTTCTTTTTGTTCCAGTTGATTCGCCTGGTAAAAGTGGAATGACTGCGGGTAGATATCAAAAATTTTATTTCCCATTATTTTATAAAGATTTAATATTGTCGCGTAACAGGAATTAAGCTGGCTTTCGATGGGCTCATAGTTTCCGTGAATTATATCCGTTAGAGAAGTTATATCTATGTGGCAGGGATTTATTTTCATAAGAACATTGCCTTCTTTGTCTATGCCGCGTCTGCCGGCGCGGCCGGCCATTTGATAAAAATCACGCGTCTTAAGATATCCGTGGTATCTTCCGTAGAATTTTGACATCGCGTCAAAAACAACAGTTCGCGCCGGCATATTTACCCCAAGCGCGAAAGTTTCAGTCGTAAAAATAAGTTTTATTAAACCGGTTGTAAAAAGCTGCTCTACTATTTCCTTTAATGTGGGTAGTAGCCCTGCGTGATGATAGGCTATACCTCTTTTTATTAAGGGGTAAAGATAGTTTATATGAGGGGAAGCGGAGATATCGAACTTTTTTACAAGCTCATGAAACAAATTTGTTATTCTGTTTTGTTCTTCACTGTTAAGAAAGTTAAAATATCCTACTTCTTGCGCCAGGTCTTCACAGCGCCGGCGTGAGAAGCAAAAATACAAGGCAGGCAGGGCATCATTGTTCTTTAAATATTCGATAAGAGTCCCCATTCGGTTAGGCCTTATGTGCGTATAGTAGTTGTTATGATGGTATTCTTTGACTTGATCCTTAAGGTAGTTCGCGTTTTTCAAAGTTTC
>JBAZGZ010000090.1:0-7098 GCA_041652615.1 Candidatus Omnitrophota bacterium
GGGATTAATAAAAAGCTTGAATCTAAACGATTCAGAAGGCCGGAAGATGTATTGTGGACGATATAAAATGTAATATACTGATGTGTAAGGAGTTGTGAATTATGTTTAGATATTATTATTCGGCATCCCCTTTTTATGGGGATTTTCCATATCACTATCCCAGGTTGCCGGATTGTTACAGATATATTGACGGATATTATTCAATGATTTATCGTTGCGGATGATATGGTCATAGAGACTACGCTGCCAAATCTTTGCGGATAAATTTAAATTATTGATACGAATATATTTTAAACAATCAACCACACATTTGGATTTAAACGAACCGATAATTTGGCCCAAATATGTAGGGGCGGCCCTTGCGGCCGCCCGTTTATTGCCCTCATTTTGTATGATTATAATACCGTGAAAATGATTCGGCATAATAACATATTCGTAAATATTGGTATTTTCGAATTGGTTGGGTATATTACGCCATTGCTTATCGATTATTCCACCGATTATTGATAATTCTATTGTTTTATTATGGGCGGGGGCAAGCCCCGCCCCTACACATTTTGTATTTTTTACTTCACCGAATATACATTTACGATTGTTGGCGCATATGGTTATGTAATAGGCGCCGTTGGTCGAATAATTGTAACCGGGTAATCGAATGCTGCGGCGGGTAGGCAATTTTGGCATAGGGAACATCTAAAGGTAAGTCGTGGAATTCTGTCTTGCGGGTCGTTAAATATCGTATTGAAAACTGAAGTTAAAAGTTGAACGGCCGGAGTTACTGGTAGGAGCATCTCCTCTACGCATTGCCCAATCCAAACGAAAGTATGCTCCCTTTATTGCCCGTATACGTAAACCCACACCATAACCAAGCAAAAATTTTGTCTTAAGTTCTCCGGGAATAATCTTCTTAAGCGTGCCCTGGCCAACATCAGCGAAAAAAACCGGCTCGATAAGATAACGCAATGGCGTCTCCTGTCCAATTACCTTCCATTTTTTAGGGATAAGATACATCGGCGTTGTCCATTCCGCTGAGGCAAAGTATCCCCGGTCAGCCAGATAATCGCCTTCCGGATAACCCCTGACAGTATTGGCACCGCCTATCTGAAATTGTTCTGAAGAAGGGAGCGTGTGGCTCGCTGCCTGGTATTGTGCGTTCAACGAAAGTCGGCTCTCAAAGGGGAGTCTTTGGACACGCTGTAAACCCATCTCATATCTTGCCCAAAAACCGCCGGTGTTTGCCCTGCTCGCCGAAGGGTGATTGCGGGTTGAGGCGCCCAGAAAATTTGATGTGCCAAATGTCCATTTTGGGGCAAATACGGTTTGGCCTCCGCCGAATAAAGAGTCTAATTTGCTAAAGTTAAACCCAAGATATGGAAGACGTAATTGGTCGTCTGATGACTCTCTTAGCCCTATCTTTTTTGTTATCGATTTTATCTCTAAACCCAGATCCATTTGCGCCTGATATCTCTCCGAAAGAGAGAGTTCTTGCGACACATGGGGCGTAAGGCCGAATGTCTGGCCTGTGATATCAAGCAATTTGAATTCTTTGCCATTCTTCATTTCATAATAAGTCAAATCAATGCCGGCGGTTCTGCCATAAGTCCCCATAGGAAATACATAGCTCAAAAACTCTCCTGACGAGCTTTTCGTAAATTGAGCGCTTACAAAAAGTAATTCGTTATCACCCAGATTGGTACTACGCACCCATACGGATTTTCTGTCTTTTCCGATAAGGCGAGTTCCTAAAGTATCCCAGCCTACTCCAAAATGATAAGGAAACTTCTCTGTGGCCTTTAAGGTAATATCTGAAGTTTCAGGCTCTTTTCCGGCAGAAATAACCGTCCCTAGATTTAAATCAGGGTTCTTGTTAATACGAAGAATATCTCTTTGGAGGGTATTTATATTGAGAAGTTCATTTTTTTTTACGTGGATATAGCTTTTTATCAGTGAATTTTTGAAGTATTTACTGCCCTCTATCGACAGGTCACCCATTTTTCCTTCTATAATCTTGATCTCTATCTTCCCCCCTGTAATATCCTGCTCAGGCAAATATGCGGTAGTCGTCAAATAACCAAGTTCCTTATACTTCGCCTTTATCTTGGTCATAATGTCATCCAAATCTTTGTAGTTAACCGTTTTCTCAAGATATGGCGAATAAATAGGAGTGAAAACTTCCGGCTTAAAGAGCGTGCTTCCGGTAACCGTAACTTCCTTTAAAGTAAAAGAAACACCTTCAGGTACAGCTTGGCTTTTTGGCTCTTCAATCTTTATCTTGGGAGGCGTAACCTCTTTTTGCTGTAAATCCTTCTGCAACTGCTCGCTTTCTTTTTTAAAACGTTCCGCAGAAGGGCCAATACCTTGGCCCGGGGATTCCTGGGCAAAGCTTGGGATCTGAGATGTAACAATGGTAGTAAAAATTATGGCCGGGATCGCTAAAATTAACGGATTTTTCTTCATTTGTTTTATTATATAACAAATAATATTATGGTCAAGAAAAGACTCTATTTTTAACCACACCAACCTACGCGGTTGATGTGGTTAACTAAACTTCTTCACCGGCCAAATGCTTTATCCTTATAAGTTCCTTTTGATAAGAAATTCTATCATCTACAAATTTTTTATATGTTGCAGGATTTATATCAAGCAATTCATGATAACAGCATAAGTTATTTTCTGAATCATCTGATACCACATATCCTCCATACGATGATGCCGGCCAATCTTCAGGGCGATCGATTAAGCCTGCAGTAACTGGATTTAGATGAATATATCTTGTTAAATGCAACAACTGTTCATCACTTTCTACTAAAATTTTTTTAAAACGCCCTTCCCACAAAGGACCTTTCCTATTATGTTTAATATTAAAATAACGACTATAGCTATTAAGGATGTTGTTCATAAACCTTGAAATGCCTCCATCTTTTGATTGTTTTAACACCAAATGAATGTGTGTGGGCATAAGACACCAAGCGATCACTTTAACAAGTTTATTCGTAGTTTTAGCAAAATTATCACTTTGTGAAAAAATTAGTTTCTTATCCGCCAGCTTATTAAATGCGGAAAAACTTTTAAGAGGGGATTTAAACTGATAATATTTTAACACATCTTTCATTCGAGAGAAATCTACTTCATTGTTAAATATTTTGAAATTAGCAATACTTCTGGTAAGGGCATGATAAACTTCCCCTGTAACCAACATTTTTATTCCCTTTTAACCACACCAACCTACGCGGTTGATGTGGTAGTTAGACAGTTAATATAAGCGTTTATTCTTAAGCCTGGCCCAATCCTCAAAAAGAGCATTACATTCTTTACGCATAAGCCCGCCAATAATTTTCATTTTCGCTTTTCCAAGCCTTTTCATTGAAATACTTGGGATACAAAGCTCATTGAATCCTATTCTTTTGGCGTCGCTAATGTTATTCCCATAGAAAATACAGCTTATCCGCGACCAATGTATCGCGCTAAAACACATCGGGCAGGGTTCGGTTGTAGAATAGATATCACAGCCCGAAAGATCATGGCTTTTGAGTTTTTTTGAAGCAAGGCGTATAGCATTTATTTCCGCGTGGCAGCTTGCGTCATTCTTTAAAACCGTATTACGGGAAACTGCTATAACCTTATTGCCTTTTACTATTGCTGCACCAAAAGGCCCCCCCTCCATTCTGATAAGATTTTCCTTTGCTTTACAAATAGCCATACCCATATATTTTACGTGCTTAGGTGTTTTTTTCATTTGTTGATTTTAGATAATTGCGGCCTAAAAATGCCTTTAAAAATGGAGAAAAAATAGGAAGAATTACTTAGGCGTAAGTTTGATCTTTACGATTTCACTGATCTTTTTGGAATCCGCTGCCGCTCCGACCTTGGCAACAACCTCTTTCATCACCCTTCCCATATCTTTCATGGAAGATGCGCCAAGCTCTTTAATTGTTTGCTCGGTTATTGAAGCCAATTCATCATCCGCAAGCGGTTTCGGCAGATATTCATTAAGTATTGTGATTTCTTTTAGCAGACTCTGGAGAAGATCATCTCTTTGTGAGTCTTTTATGGTTTCTTTAGTTTCCTCAAGCTGTTTCTTTTGCTTCTTGAGCACATTCAAAACCTCGGCATCTTCAAGTTTATCTTTTTTAAGAGTTATGGCGTTATTCTTTAACTCCGCCCGTATAAAACTTAAAAAACCGCTTTTTTCGCGGTCCTTTGCCTTTAAGGCCTCAACGTAATCTTTGTAAAGTTTATCTTCTAACATAATGTTAAAAGTATACCACAAATTATCTAAACCTCAATCCCTTGTTTCATCCCCTATCACAAAAATACATGCTATAGCATGTAAAAATGTGATGGTTATAAAACTTTCTTAAGATAAACTACCCTTTCTTTTTCAGGAAATCGCTCTATCGCGTATCTAAGCATGGTACGCGGCATATACCTATGGTGCGCGGCTAAAAAATTCTCCACTAAACCCTTATCTCTCTTGGCAACCTCCCGCAACATCCAGCCGGTCGCCTTATGAATTAAATCTTCCTTGTCATTTAAAAGAATTTTGGCAATTCTTAAAGTGTCCTTAAAAGAGTTATTCTTTATGAAATGAAATGTAGAAAGCACGGCAATCCTCCTCTCCCACAAGTCTTTCGACTTAACAAGCTCATAAATCTTATCGCGCTTACTGTCTTTCAGAAAACCTCCGACGATGTGATGCGCGGTTAAATCAACCAGATCCCAGTTATTTATGTATTTTGTATTCTTAAGGTATGAATCATAGATTTGTTTTTTATCGGCACCGGATCCTTCTTTAAACTTTGAAACCAGGATGACCAAGGAAAGAAGCCTTTCTTCATGTATGGGAGATTTTAGCAGCCGGAGGGTGTCATTTAACTTTAACGCTTTGTGCTCTTTGGCGATTATTCTTATCTGCGGAACAGTTAACCCTATAAAAATGTCACCATGACCATACTCGCCGGGAGCGGTTTTAAAAAATCTCTGTAAATTTTTAGCTCTTTTGCTGCTGCTATATTTCTTTAATTTTTTCTTTATTTCAACCAGGCTCATTTGGCTGCCAATTTTTTTGCGACAGAAACCGCCTGCACGCCATCTTTGGCATAAGCAGCCTCTATGCTTTTAGCATAACCTTCAGTGACAACCGCTCCGCCGATCATAAATTTACAATTCAACTTCTCGGCTTTTGCCGCTTCTATAACCTTCTTCATATTAACCATGGTTGTAGTCATGAGGGCGGACAAACCAACTATATCCGGTTTATAAGTTTTTATCGCTTTTATTATGCTTTCAGTGGATACGTCTTTACCTAAATCCACGATTTTAAAGCCATGGTTGGAAAGCAATAGCGAAACTATGTTTTTGCCGATATCATGGATATCACCTCGAACGGTAGCAAGCATAACAATCGCATTCTTATCTTTTGCTGATTTATTTTTAATATAAGGCAATAATACCGCTGTCCCATTTTTCATCGCTTCAGCGCTTGAAATAAGCTGGGGCAAAAAATATTCTTTCTTATCAAAAAGCTTGCCAACTGTAACTATGGCAGGGATCATAACTTCCTGCATTATGCGTAAGGGGTCTTTGCCTTCTTTTATTATTTTGCTCGTTAACCCAACTATGTCTTCTCTGTTTCCCTCAATAATCGCTTTAGAAATTTCTTCGGTAAGTGTAGGTTTTATTGTTTCATTTTTCTTTTGCAGAACAGGGTGTTTTGAATAATGTTCAATAAATTTTTCAAGAGCACGAGGCTTATTTAGCAATAAATCCTTTGCCATTTTGTTTATATTGGAACCCTTCCGTAAAGGATTGGCAATCGCCAGATTCAGCCCTTCGACTTTTGCCAAATTAAGAAAAGCCTGATTTATTATCTTCCTTTGCGGCAGGCCAAAAGAGATATTTGACAAACCGATTATGGTATTGCATTTTAATACTTTACTGCACCAGGAAATCGCGCTAAGTGCGTCTTTAGCGGCATTTTTGTTGCAGGAAATAGTCATAATCAAAGCATCAACAATCATGTCAGCTTTCGTAAGGCCTTTTGCTTGCGCGCTTTTAAGAATATTTTTAATTATCTTTATTTTTGCGCCAAATGTGGCGGGTATAACCTTACCGGACACAGGCAAAGCTATAAACATTGCTCCGTATTTTCCGGCAAGCGAAAGCAATTTATCCATCTTGCCCTTCTCTGCCGATATAGAATTTATGAGTGCTCTTCCCGGATAAAATCTTAACGCCTTCTCTACTACTTTTACGTCCGAAGAATCAATGCATAAACTTAAATTTGTTGCATGCGCCAAAACAGAAATGGCTCGAAGCATTGTGTTTTCTTCATCAATTGAAGGCACGCCAACATTTACATCAAGCAAATCCGCGCCGGCTTCTTCCTGCTCTTTAGCTAATCTTCTGACAAGGGTCATTTTTTTCTCTTTTAACTCAAGCTGAAGCATTTTTTTACCGGTAGGATTAATACCTTCACCTACAATTAGTACACCTCTTCTTTTTTCAAGGATTAAGCCTTCCCGCGGTGAACTAAGCGCGCTTATTGATTTGCGTATCGGCAAAGCCGGTTTTTTGTTTAGTATTGTTTTCTTTACCTCGGCAATATATTCAGGAGTTGTGCCGCAGCATCCGCCAAAAAAATTCGTGCCGCATGAAACAAATTTCTTAGAAGCTAAAGCAAAATCCTCACTCGACATATCAAAAACCGCTTTGCCGTTAATTAACTTAGGCAAGCCCGCGTTAGGTTTCGCGGCTATTGGAACGCAAGCAAAGGGTTTCATTGCTTTAATAAATTTAAGCATTTCCTTAGGACCGGTTGAACAATTGGCGCCAACAGCATCTGCCCCCAGACTTTGAAGAGTGATTAATGCCGAAAGCGGGGTTGTTCCGTTTAAAGTGCGACCGGTTAATTCATAAGTCATGGTAACAATGGTAAATTTATCACAGAGCTCTTTTACCGCGATAAGCGCAGCCCTTGCCTCTTGTATATCTATCATTGTCTCTATGACAAACAAATCAGCGCCGGCGAGGATGAGCGCTTTTACCTGCTCTTTAAAAATATCGATTGCTTCTTCAAAATCAAGCTCTCCGAATGGC
>JBAZGZ010000091.1:0-7013 GCA_041652615.1 Candidatus Omnitrophota bacterium
TTAGAAAACTTTACGATATCTTCTTTTTCCCTATCCCAACGTTTGCGCGCGTTAGAAAAGTCCGCGCAAGCGCGTATGTATTTCTCACGAAACGCATCAGAGATCTCCTGTTCTTGTGCAGCAGTTCTCTCCGGCGGAACTTCTTGGTTTTCTTCTTTTACAGGTTCTTCTTTGTGTTTATTGTTCTTTGCTTTATCGTTGTTCATGTATTACCTTCTAAGATCTCTTCAAATTGTTTTTTTATAGAACATAAACTAGAAACTGCCTTAACATAATCCATTCTCATCGGCCCAAGCAAAGCCAGCGAATAAGAAACGCTTTTTTTTCCTGAACCTGAAAGCACCAAAGAACAATCGGAAATTTCTTCAAAACCCATCTCATCACCGATTAGTATTTTTACCTGTTCGTTAAAATAATGAAGCATCAGCTCTTCAAGCTGGTTTAATTTTACTTCCAGCGCATAAAAAACACTCTTAAGTTTTCTTATATCTTCAAACTCTGGCTGCTCAAGCATAAAACGGGTGCCTCGAAAAAAAAGCTTGTGATCTTTGCCGGATACCGCCAGAAATGACGCATAACCGGAATTTTCCGAAAGTAAATCAAGCGCCCTGTCTATATCCTGTTCGCCCCTGGAATGGCTATCGCATATACTTAATTCAAGCTCATAATTTCCAGCCATCTCTTCTTTCTTAAGATGCTCAACATAATACCTAAAGCCTTTTTTTGTGGGAACGCGGCCGGAAGAAGTATGGATATGAGAAAGGAAACCTTTTTCTTCAAGCGCTTCCATTATGTTTCTTATTGTCGCTGAAGAATAAGGAAGATTATACTTCTGACAAAGATGGCTTGAACTTATAGGTTTGGATTCCTTTATATAGGTTTCCACTATTAAGTTCAAAATTTCATTTTCCCTTTCTTTTGTATCTATGGTTTTCAACATATTTAATGAGCACATCATTTTTTCAAGCCATAATGGCGAAGAAAAAATGATAGTGCGAATTAAACCCAGCACTAATTTTTATAATTAGGCTAGATTTTATACTTAAAACCCTACGAAAGCAAATACATTTTACCAGTTTAACACTTCTATAAAAATTAGTGCTGGGTCTCCGCCATCGATATCTTTCATATGTGGGCGGATCCGCCTCTGGCGGAAAGTTCAAACAATGGCTTATGTTCGCACGGCTGCCTTCGGCAGCCAGGCTCCACAAGTCATGTCTTCACTTGATTAGCACTCTTGGCTAAAGAGTGCTAAAGATATTAGCATACAAATAATTTAGCGTCAAGGTTGGAATTCAACCAGTTTTTAAACGCAGATTCTTGCAAATCGTCATACGCCTATCGGTTGCGCGGTCCCCTTCGGGGAGGCTTCACACCTCGTTTCGTTTATCGTTATTCGGTTGCGTCCTAAATTTTGTTTTCATTACGCCAGACGTAAAACGCAACCGAAACGAGTTGCGCAACCGCAACCGTAAGATGAATATCTACGCTTAAATTTCTTTTGGTTTACGTTGCAAGTGCGTCTCAATCTTGTATTTAAGCTTATCCAGTTGTTTACTAAGGGCAGAAAATGTGCTGTTTATCGCGCTGGAAGCTCTTTTGTCTTTCTCACCGGCCTTCAAAACATGCTGCGGCAGGTATATATGGGCATTACAAGTATACTCTTCCCTGTGCGGGCTCTTCTCAAGCGTTACTGCCACATGTATTGGATCCTCTTTACGAAAAATCTGCACTCTTCTCTCTATTTTCTCAAGGTCCTTATCAAGAACATTCTGGATAAATTCGCTATTTTCTAGGTTCTTAAAAGAAACATCTACTCGCATCGGTCCTCCTTTGGATTAGCAACACGTATCAGGTAGCACGTAACACGTCTTAACGTGTGACGTGCAACGTGATACTATTTTATTTATCTTCCTTCATTTCTAAAATAATTTTAATACCTTTGATATTCACCCCTTCATCTTCCATAAGGTACTTTACAATTTTTAGCTGTTTCATATCTTTGTAAGAAAGCAATTTTTTCTTCTTCTTAGCTTTACCATGCGGTTTAATAATACCTTCCTTTAATATTTCATGAAATGTCCAATAATGTAGATGTAGAATCTCGCAGGCAATATTAAAAGGAAATACCGGCGCATCCGGTGAAATATCAATGTCGAATTGTTTACTTAACTCTTCCCAGTTCATAATGAAACTTAGGTTTTTGAAGCTGACGAAGGCAGCGCACAAAAACCTTTAGTTGAATTATCCCGCCGAGCGCTGTGAAATTATCGTAGATGATTTCACAGCATCCTATGCGAGGCGGGATGTTGTAACCTATCAATATATACCATATTTATCAAAAAATGTCAAATTATAATTTGAAAATTTTCAAACTATTTCTAGATAGTTTTTAGTATTTTTTAAGAATGGCTACAGACGGATTGTTACGGATGTCGCGGATAAATACATCCATTGAATCCGCTGCAATCCGTCTGCATCCGTTCTACACTATTTCTTTTATTTCAAGGCCTTTCTTGGCAAGGTAAGCTATTTTATCTTTATTTGCCCGGAGAAAATAAATCGTGCAGTTCTCATCGTAGCTGGTTTTAATCACTTCGCAGCTTTTATGAATATAATTGACAAGTTCCATAAGATTAAATGGGACTTTAACAACCACTTCAACCATATCTTTAAAAATCAGGTCATAAATCCTCTCTTTTAAAATGTCGAGATTCGTTTTTTCAAGTGCTGACACAAGAATTGCGTCAGGATATTTGTTCTTCAGAGCGCTTATACTCTCTGGATTAAGCCTGTCAATTTTATTAAGAATCAGGAGTAAAGGTTTTGTATCAACTTTTAATTCTTTAAGTACCGAATCAACCGAACCCATCAGCCGCATGATATCGTTGCTCGCGCTATCTACCACATGCAAAAGCACATCCGCATACTGTAATTCTTCCAGCGTTGCCTTAAACGCTTCAATCAAATGAAGAGGTAATTTATATAAAAAACCTACAGTGTCGGTAATAATAACTTTTGAATTTTCATGGAGATTAAACGTGCGGCTCACCGGGTCAAGCGTAGTAAAAAGGGTACTGGAGATTTTTTCATTACTTTCGGTAAGGGTGTTAAAAAGTGTGGTCTTGCCGTCCGAAGTATAGCCTACAAGCGAACAAATCGCGGCTTTTTCTTTCTCTCGCTTCTTACGCGTTGTATCGCGATGACGGCTCACCTGGGCGAGTTCCTGCTTTAACCTTACAACGCGGTCGTCGATTTTGCGCCTGTCAATCTCAAGCTTTTTCTCTCCTGGCCCTCTTGTTCCGATACCGCCGGCTTGCTTTGAAAGCATAATCCCTTTACCTTTTAAACGCGGCAGGAGATATTCAAGCTGGGCAAGCTCAACCTGTAGGTATCCTTCCTGCGTGCGAGCATGGCGGGAAAATATATCAAGGATCAACTGCGTCCGGTCAATTGTCTTTACGGAAAGCGCATCCTCTAAATTCCTCTGCTGACTGGCCTTTAAATTATTGTTAAAAATAACAACGTCTACACCACTTTCTTTAACCGCAAGAATCAATTCTTCGAGTTTGCCCTTTCCTATATATACAGAGGGGCTAATCTCTTTAACTTTCGCGGTTATTACATCGCTAACCTCAATCCCTGAGGAAAGAACAAGGTTTTTAAACTCCTCTACAAGAACATCAAGCGACCAACGCTCCTCGTTACGCACCTCAATCATTACCAGCAAAGCCTTTTCGATTTTTATTGTTTCATGCATTTCACTCATACTTGCTACCCAACTTTTCTAAAATATAATTCCTAATAGCGTCTGCGTCCATATCATCGGCATCAATCCATTCTATGCGCTTATCCGGCTTAAACCAGGTAATTTGCCGCTTGGCAAACCTGCGTGTGTTCATTTTCATCTTATCTTTTGCAGTTTCTTTATCATACTCTCCATTCAGGAATCCGGCTATCTCTTTTATACCGATGATTTTTTCCGCAGTAAGGCTTAAATTAGACATTAGCAATCTTTTTACTTCATCAAGAGCGCCTTGAGAAAACATATCTTCGACTCGTTTGTTAATGCGTTCATAGAGGGTTTCTCTTTTTAGCCGTAAGCCAAATATTTTTATCGGTAAATTTCCCCACAAGCCTTTGGCTTCTTTTTTCTTCTTGGATAAAGGTATCCCGGTTAAACGATATACCTCAAGGGCCCTTATAATCCTTCTTAAGTCGCTGACTTTTCCGGCGGTTTCCGGATCAATTTTCTTTAACTCCTCATGTAAATGCTCTTTTCCGAATTGTTGCGCCTGTTCCTCCAGCTCTTTACGTAAATCTTTGTCCTGGCCTACGCCACTAAATATACCATCAAGCAAAGCCTTTACATACAAACCGCTTCCGCCACACACAATCTGCGGAATATTTTTTTCAAAGAAATTTTTAATCTTTTGCGAGGCTTCTGTATAATAATCAAAAACGCTATAAGAATCACCGACAGAAATATTTCCCACAAAATGATGCTTTATTCCTTTAAGTATGTATTCGGGCGGTTTTGAGGTAACAACTGAGGCTTCCTTATAAAAAAGCATTGAATCGCAGGAAATTATTTCAGCTTTGATTTTTTTCGCAAGTTGGTAGGCGACTTCGGTTTTACCTATCGCGGTGGGTCCAATTATAAACAGTATGTTTTTCATTTAACGCAGATTCTCGCAGATCCAACGCAGATACACGCAGATATTATTTTTTGCGTGCAGATTCATAAACTCTGCGTCTTATATCAATTCTTTCGTTACCGAAGTTAACTAAATACCCAACTTTATAATCTGTACCTCTTAAATAATAGTAGAGCTGTTTTTCAAATACTTTGGGCATATTCAATACTGATTTAAGTTCGATAATTATCTTATTTTCTATTACAAAATCTGGCTCATAGATTCCTATTTCTTTACCATTAAACTTTATTTTAATTCGCTTTTTATCTTCATATTTAACATTCTTATCAGGAAAGATTACCTTTAAGGCTTCATGATAAATCTGTTCTTTATGCGCAGGGCCTAATTCATTATAGACAGCATAAAAACACCCTATAAGCGTATACGATAAATCTTTATATAGAAAATCCTCTTTTAAATCTGCGACCATCTGCGTTTCTGCGCGAGAATCTGCGTTCATGGATAAATATGTGCCGGGTATCCTTGTTTAACCAGCCTTCCCCAAATCTTCTCGGCTTCCTTTCTGGTTTTAAACTTACCTAATCTTACCTTATGCAAAATGTAGTTTTCTTTTTTCTCTTCAACAAGATACGTATCATACTTTGCGGAAAGCTCATTGCGCAGACTAAGAGCATTTTTTCTCGAGCTAAAAGCACCGACCTGGATAGTAAAAAAGTCTTCCTTGGCTGGAATGGTATCCCAAACGGCAAGCTCATTACTCGCAGGATATTTTTCTTTTAATAAGTTAATATATTTCTTCCTTTCATCCCATTGGCCGGTTTTTGCCGCCACCCGGGCTAATTTCAGGTAAATAAGGGGCCGATAATCCGATGAAGGATATTTTTTTTCTACTTCTTTATATAAACCTTTTGCTTTTGAAAAATTACCTTCAAGAAAATATGAATCTGCAAGTTTTATAGAAGCCTCTTCGTATCTTACCGAACGGGGGAAATCCTGCGTCACTTTTAGAAAATATTCTCTGCTTTGAGGGAAATTACCCATTTTCATGAAAACTAGGCCGAGGAAATATAATGTTTCATCGGTCTGGCCGGCATTTTTTGCCTTAATTATGGCTTCTTCATAGTCTTCGTTAAGATAGCTTTTGTAAGCTTCGTCAAGGGGACCGGCAAAAATATATTGTGAAAACATTACCACAAAGACCAAAACTAATAAAAATAATCTCATTTATTACCTCGAGAAATTTCTTTCTGCAGCTCCAGTAAAATGTTATGCCTTTTTTCTTTTACCTTTTGCGGCACATCGTCTTCTAATCTCGCCGCCGCTGTGCCCGGACGGGGTGAATATTTAAAGATATATGCCCCCATAAACCTTGCTTTTTCCAAGACTTCTTTGGTATGATTAAAATCCTCGTCAGTTTCTGTTGGAAAACCGACGATAATATCCGTACCGACAGTCCCGCCAACAATATTTTTATAATCCTCTACTAATGTCAAATATTCTTTACGGGTATAACCCCGATGCATAAGTTTAAGAATTCTATCAGAACCGGATTGATATGGCAAATGTAAATACTTGACTATTTTTTTTGATTTCGCCATTAACTTGAGTAATTCTTTGCTGGTATTCTTTGGATGCGGGGTTAGGAAGTCAATTTGCTCAACACCATCAACTACTTCAACCATTTTCAGTAAATCAACAAATGTAACTACTTGAACATGTCGCACGTCACACGTATCACGTATCACGTTTTTAAACGTGTTACCTGTTACGTGAGACGTGTTACGATATTTATAATCGTTCACATTTTGTCCAAGAAGCGTAATTTTAGTCCTGCCTAAAACAACATTTCTTTTAACTTCTGCAATAATATCTCTTGGCCTGCGTAAACGAAGCTCGTCTCGGACATACGGCACGACGCAGTAAGAGCAATAATTTGAACAGCCGGTTGAGATTACCACCTGCGCTGAGCCGGGTTTGGCGCGATAAGAAGCGCTATAGAACCCTTCAACCCTCTCGTTATCCTCCAAATCAATTATTCGCAAGTTCCGATGGACGAAGGACGTCCGCTCGCTTCGCTCGCTCGGACGAAGGACGTGGGATGTTGAGCGTGAGGAGTTTATTATTTTTTCGACATAATCAGGAATTTTGTGCAAATTTGACGGAGAAACAATTAAATCAACGTGTGGCATTTTTTCAAAAATGTCTTTACCGGTGCTGCGAGCCATGCATCCGATTAAGCCAATAATTCTTTTAGTATTGAGTCGTGAGTCATGAGTATTGAGTTTAAATATTTTCTTAAAAGAACCGAGAATGGAACGAACGCGATGTTCGGCATGCGCGCGCACCGCACAGGTA
>JBAZGZ010000092.1:0-7008 GCA_041652615.1 Candidatus Omnitrophota bacterium
AAATGATTTTTAAGAAAGCTTGCTTCGCAAGAATCATTTACACCACTCCGGCATCGGTATCTTTTCATCGAGAACATTGTTAGAGATGTAACGTATGTCTTCTTTTTAAACAGTGTAATGGTGGAAATGATTTTTAAGAAAGCTTGCTTCGCAAGAATCATTTACACCACTCCGGTATTTAAAATTACTGGCTATTAGGTAGAGAAATCTTAACATTACGGGATTTCTTTGTCAATTGACAACTTCTAATGAGAATGATAATATCTCTCATTGTTGTGGAGCAATCTCTAGGTGGCAGCAAGGCTTAAAATAGAATTTGATCTGTTAAAATTAGGTTAAGGCTAAGGTTAAGGTTTAGGCATCTCGGATATCTATCCTCGATGCCAAAAAAATTTAGGAATAACCCTGGATATAAAACATTTTTTTTGGGGCCGTAGTACAGTTGGGAGTACGCTTGCATGGCATGCAAGAGGTCGCGGGTTCAACTCCCGCCGGCTCCATTGTTATTGCCTGCAATAAGGTTAAGTTTTTTAGGTTGTTATTAGCAGGGTAGAAGCGGATAGTTGGAAGTAATGAAAGCCCCTCGGGCGCTCCGACTGCGTCGGAGATTACTTACAACTCCCGCCGGCTCCACCAATATTATTAGACACAGTTTTAAAAATTAAATGCACCAAAATTTTTTAGATACTTATTTTCCGATAGTATTTATTTTTTTGGTGTTTTTATTTATTTATGGAGTTTCTTCTTTTTCCGGTAAAAGAAAATTCAAGAAGCTATCAACTTCCCTGAATGGACAGATTTCTAAATTTTCTCTTTGGCCGATATTCAAAGGCCAATATCAGGGGCTTAATTTTTCGATAAGTCTTTTACCTGCGGGCAAGGGTACCCCGCCATACCTGGTAATTTCTATTTTAAAAACCTCTTCCTTAGCGTTACGCATGTACAAAGAATCCATGTTCGCTGGCTTAGGAAAAAAACTAGGCATAGTCCATGAAGTCAAGATTAATGATGAATTATTTGACCGGGAATTTCTTATTTTTTCCAATAATCACACTCAGGCAGTGAATTATCTCAATAATTCGGCGATCAAGGAAACCATTAGAGGATTCTTTGATGATGGTTTTATCGAGCTTGTTATAAGTAAAAAAAGTCTTTTTATCAGAAAGCCTAATTATTCAGTAGATAGAGACTTAAGCTATCAAAACATATCAACACTTTTACAAAAACTAAATTTATTGGCGCGAGGACTATACGGAGAATAAATCATGAAGGTCTGTTTAGCAGGATTTAACGTAGACACACAAGTATTAAGAGAGCTTGAAGAAAAAGCAGGTAAGCGTGCGGATATAACCCCGGAAGTACTTTCTGCTGCATATGCGCGTATAAGCCGCGATCCAAGGCCTATAAACGAAATCAGGGGTGAGGCGCGCCAGGAAGTTGAGCGCAGCCGTAAATCCAATCAAACGATTATTTTCAAGATGGGCCATCACTCTGTGGCCGAGCACGCGGTCTTTAATCTTGATATTTTAGGGGTATCGCGGTTGAGCATGGAGGAAACTGAAAAATTCAGGCTATGCTCCTATACTGAAAAATCACAGCGATATATTACCTTAGATAAAGATTTTGTTATACCACAGGAAATAAAAGGAACTGAGGAAGAGGATCTATTTGTAAAAACAATACATATCCAGAACGAGGCTTATTTTAAACTTTTCGGAAAATTAAAAGATTACGTATTTAAGAAAAATAAAGATTTGGCCCAGGACCCAAAAAAACACAATTTGCTTGAAGGGTGGGCAAAGGAAGATGCGCGTTACATTACCGCTTTAGCCACAGAGTCGCAGGTAGGAATGACCATTAACGCGCGTGTCTTGGAATTGCTTTTGCGCAGGTTTGCTTCCTCGCAATTATCAGAAGTAAGAAACTTAGGTGAACTTATCTATAAACAAGTTAGCCCGGTTGCGCCATCAATCGTCATTTTTTGCCAGGCAAATGATCGAGACCAAAAGACCTATCCCGGATTAAAAGAAACCGCAAAAGAGTTTCTTAAAAA
The DNA here is from genome assembly GCA_041652615.1 of Candidatus Omnitrophota bacterium. GTDB lineage: Bacteria > Omnitrophota > Gorgyraeia > Duberdicusellales > 4484-171 > JAJYOP01. The sequence goes on from JBAZGZ010000092.1 coordinate 2,054, forward strand.
ATCAGAGAAATTACCGGCAAAAAATATAAAAGAAGTTGAGTTGGTTGAATTTCCTAAAGATGGGGACAAGTTAATTTTGGCGGCACTCCTTCATACGTCAGGAGATTTGCCCTATAAACAATGTAAGAGCATTGCTGCCAAACTAAATCAGGAAAAAAGCAAAAAGATTTTTAAGGCTGCTTGGCAGAATATGCAGTTTTATGATTCTATGCTGCGTGAATTTGAATATGCTAATTTAACTTTCAATGTTGTTTTATCAGCAGCATGTTTTGGCCAGCTTAAGCGTCACAGGATGTCTACAATTACCTCTCAGGGTTACGATCCGAATTTAGGCATCACAATCCCGGAATCCATAAAAGAAGCAGGGATGGAAAAATATTTCCGGGAAATCGTTGATAAGACTAATGAAGCTTATGCAATTATTAACAAAAAAAATTCTCTTGCAGCGCCTTATCTTTTGACTAATGCGCACAGAAAAAGAGTTTTGGTGCGTCTTAACCTTCGCGAGCTATATCATATCTCGCGTCTGAGAGAAGATAAGCATGCTCAATGGGATATACAAAATATTTCGGCAATGATGAGTAAAGAGGTAAAAAAAGTAATGCCGCTTGGTGCATCTTTGATTTGTGGAAAAGATATTTATAATGAAGCTTATCAAAATATATTCGGGCATTTACCCAGCATAACCCAGGCAGTTTTGCCCGGAACGCGTAAAATAAAATAAAAAATTTTGTTTAAACTAGGTTGTCATGTTTCCATTGCCGGTAAGATTTATGAAGCTGTAGATAGAGCAAAAGCTTTGGGCTGCAATACAATGCAAATTTTTGCCCGTAATCCCAGGCAATGGAGAAAGGAGGCTTTAAGCGAAGAAGATATAAAAATATTTAAAGAAAAAGTAAAAGAAGCAAAGATAAGCCCGGTAGTTGTTCACGTGCCGTACATTTTAAACCTGGCTTCCACTAAAGAGAGTTTTCATAAAATCACCATAAGAGAGTTTGCCCAAGATTTGATTGAAGCTGATTCTTTTGACGCGGATTTCCTTGTGACGCATATGGGCTCTTACAAGGGTTCAACCGAAACTAAAGGGCTCTTAAAAATAGTAAAAGCTCTTAAAAAAATCCTTAAAATCGCGAAGCCTAAGAAGACAGTGGTGCTTTTGGAAAACACTTCCGGAAGCGGCAACTGGCTTGGTTATAAATTTTCTCATCAAAGATTTATATTCGAAAAACTGGGCTGGCCGGACACTTTAGGTTTATGTTTAGATACTGCTCATTGTTACGCCGCAGGCTATCATATAGATACGCAAAAAGGATTAAATGCCCTTATCTCTGAAATCGACGAACAGGTCGGATTAAAATATCTTAAGGTGATACACCTTAATGATACCCATGAAAAATTGGGTTCTTTAAAAGACAGGCATTGCGATATTGGCGAGGGAAATATCGGCAAAAAAGGATTTGAATTTATTTTGCGCCATAAAATTTTAAAGGATATACCTTTTATCCTTGAAACGCCCAAGGAAAGCGATGAGGATGATATTAGAAATATAAAGGTTGTAAGAGAATTGTATGATGATAAATTATTAAAAGGTTAATCAAGGTTAATTGATGTTAACCGAGGTTAACCAAGGTTGCCTAAAGATTTAAAACCGTGATTTATAATTTTTTTGTAACCTCGGTTAACCTAGATTAACCTTGGGTAACATGGATTAACCTATAAGAGAGCAGATATGAATTACACAAAAGATATCGATAAAAAGTGGCAGGAATTTTGGGATAAAGAACGTATTTTTAATACAGATACTAAAAATACGGAGAATAAATACTACTGTCTGGTAATGTTTCCTTATCCATCAGCAGCTCTGCATGTGGGCCACGCGCGTAATTATATTATCGGGGACGCTGTCAGCCGTTATAAACGCATGAAAGGATACAATGTCCTTTCGCCAATCGGTTTTGACGCTTTCGGCCTTCCTGCGGAAAACGCTGCGATTAAAAGTGGAATTCATCCAAAAATTTCCACGCTTAACAATATAGCTACAATGAAAGAACAGCTTAAAAGCTGGGGTATAGGCTATGATTGGGATAGGGAAGTGGTTTCCTGCCTTCCTGAATATTACAAATGGACACAATGGATTTTCACCAAGCTTTTTGAAAAAGGTCTTGCCTATAAAAAACAAGCCGCGGTTAACTGGTGCCCATCGTGCATGACAGTTCTTGCCAATGAGCAGGTTATAAACGGAAGTTGTGAGCGTTGTGATACAAAAGTTATCGAGCGGGATTTATCACAATGGTTTTTTAAGATAACTGAATATGCTCAAACGCTGCTTAACGACCTCTTTTTACTCAAGTCTTGGCCTGAAAGAGTAAAGACCATGCAGACTAATTGGATAGGTAAAAGCACAGGCGTAAATATTGATTTCAAAATTGACGGCGAAGATAAAATGCTTACCTGCTACACAACACGTGTTGATACTATTTTTGGTGTTACCTATATGGCGCTTGCCCCGGAACATCCATTGATAGGAGAATTAATTAAAAATAATCCCGAGAAACAGAAAATTTATGATTTTATAGAAAAAGTACGCGTTCAGGATAAAAATGAACGCGCTTGCGAAAGTGTAGAGAAAGAAGGTATATCGAGCGGACGTTTCGTGATTAATCCGGTAAACGGCAAGAAAGTTCCTTTGTGGATAACTAACTATGTTTTAATGGAATATGGAACCGGGGTAGTTATGGCAGTGCCGACGCATGACCAGCGTGACTTTGAATTTGCAAAAAAATACAATTTACCTTTAGAGGTTGTTATTGATAATCCAAAAGGACCAATAGACGCGGCTAAAATGAATTGTGCTTATGTTGAAGACGGAACAATGGTCAATTCCGCCCAATTCAATGGGGTTGGCAATAGAGAAGCAATGGAGAAAATCGCTGATTGGATGGAGTCTAAAAAAATCGGCAAGCGCGCGATTCATTTTCGTCTTCGTGACTGGCTTATTTCAAGACAGCGTTACTGGGGCGCGCCAATACCGATAATTAATTGCGCCAAATGCGGCGAGGTAGCCGTACCGGAAGAAGATTTACCGGTGTTGCTCCCGGAAAAGATTGCCTTTAAACCTACGGGGCAATCACCTCTGGTTACTTGTGATGACTTTCTGAATGCAAAGTGCCCTAAATGTGGCGCCAATGCCAAACGCGAAACCGATACCATGGATACTTTCGTTGATTCAAGCTGGTATTTTTTACGTTACATCTCGCCAAAAGAAAAGACGTCAGCCTTTGACGCAAGCCTCGTAAATAAATGGCTTCCGGTTGATCAATATATCGGCGGAGTAGAGCACGCGATATTGCATCTTTTATATTCAAGGTTTATAACTAAAGTACTTTGTGATTTAAAATATATAGACTTTAAAGAACCATTTCAAGCGCTGTTTACTCAAGGGATGATTGTAAAAAATGGTGCGAAGATGTCCAAGTCAAAAGGCAATACCGTTGCCCCTGATTATATCATTGATAAATATGGCGCAGACGTGATGCGCCTATATATTCTTTTTATGGGTCCTCCGGAAAAAGACGCTGAGTGGCAGGATGAAGGTTTACAGGGTTCATGGAGGTTTTTACAGCGGGCTTTACGTTTAGTGGAAATGATTCCGAATTACCGCGATTCAAAAGAAGTCCAAGAATTTAACAGTTATGAAAAAGACCTTGTGCGTAAAATCCATTCTACAATAAAAGAAGTAACCCGTGATTTAGAAGGAGATTTTCAGTTTAATACCGCTATTTCACGGATTATGGAACTGGTTAACCAGGCTTACAAAAGTATAAACGAGGCAACTGTGAGGAAAGAAATTTTTAAAGAAGCAGTGAATACTATTTTTGTTCTGCTTTCTCCTTTTACTCCGCATATCGCGGAAGAGGTAAATAGCATTCTTGGATTTAGCGGCTCAATATTGAAGAGAAAATGGCCGGAATTTAATGAAGAATTTATTAAGACAGAAGAAGTGGAAATCGCCGTTTCTATAAACGGAAAAGTGCGCGACAAGTTAACTATCAATGTGAGTTGGAGTAAAGAAGAAATTGAAAAAAAAGCTCTTGCCTCTGATAAAGTTCAAAACTTCCTAAAGGGTAAACACCTCAAGAAAATCATCTACGTCGAAGGGCGAATGATCAACATTGTTGTCTAGAAGCGGATATCCGCTGATCTAAACGCGGATTTACGCACGGATAATAAAACTTTTAATAAAATATTTTTACTCAGGAGGTAAAACATGAAAAGACTTTTGCTTATGCTATTGGCTTTAAATATTGTCGGGTGTGCTACTACGCCACCGCGTATTCAGGTAGTATCTGCCCTTACAGATAAATCTACGGAAATCCTTTCTGCGCCACCAGGGGCAAGAATAGAGATAAATAATGAATTTGTCGGTGAGACTCCTTTGTTTGTAGAAATAAATAGATATTGTAATGACTGGACTGGGGCAGAATATTGCAATGTTGTTATAAATGCGATTCCTAAAGAAAAGGGGCAATATGCTCAAACTAAATTTTTTGACTACAGCGTAAAAATTCCTAAGAAAATTTTCTTTGATATGCGCTTAGAACTAGTCTCCCCTAAAAAACAATACGATATTAATGTTAAATGAGAAACTTCAAAAATTTAATTTAAATTCATATATAGAACAATTAACTATAGCATATCCTTCGATTAAAGCTATTTGGCTTTTTGGTTCTAGAATAAATAATACATCTGAAGAAAACTCTGATTGGGATCTATTAGTGTTCGCAGAGCCGCACATATTTAATCAATTGAAGCAGGACATGAAATTTAGATGTGATAAGGTTGATCTTTTAATAGTCTATGATGGGGATAATTTTGAGTATCCTTGGAGCGTTTCATCGAGAAATGGAAATGCAAAATCGGGTAGTTTAAAAGACTGGAAATGGAAAGAATTAAAT
>JBAZGZ010000093.1:0-6963 GCA_041652615.1 Candidatus Omnitrophota bacterium
AATGTACCTGTGTATGCGAATAGATTTAAAAAATCTTTATCTTTAGCAAGCTTACTTATAATAACCCGCGTATCTCGATGATCGGAGAATAAACCGGTATCAAGAAAATCGTTTAAATTTACCCAAAACTTTAAATTCCGTTCTTGAACCTGGATCCGCTCGCCGCGGGAATCTATTTTGCCATAACGCGGTCCGGCTTTAATGTTTGTATGGCGACGCCGGTTGTGAACTTTCTCTATTGGGACATTTAAAGCACAAGCGGCGGCTTTAGCCATTTGAGGTAAATACCCCGGGCCTGTCTGCTGGCGTTCGTATTCACTAACCACAAGGTGTCCGGCATACCAATCAACAACTATACGTATATCCGGGCTATCCCAATCATAAAGCCTAAAACAATCAATCCCTTCCCGCTTAAAACGCCGGGATAAATGCCGGAACTTTTTACGCAGACTGTTAGCGAGGGTTTGGGCGTGGATCTTTGCTTTTTCCGGCGTAACCAGACCCTTAAGAGGCATTTGCACAGGCCTATCGTTATCTTCCTGATTTTGAAATTTATTTGCATCCATTGATTAATTTTTCTTTCTGGGTCCTTGTTAGTGTCTTAATTCTTCGCTCTTCGAAAAAAGCTTTTTTAAAATATTTATATTTTTTATACCAGACAAGTTTTGCCGGCAATCTCGCTCTTGTATATTTTGCACCTTTACCGGCGTTATGAAGCTTAACTCTTTTTTTTATCTTTGGCGTATACCCGGTGTAATAGGTATTATCACTACATTGTAGAATATAAACGTAATGTTTACCATAGCGCTTTATTTTCATTATTATAAAACTAATCTTAGGTTAACCAATGTTAATCGATGTTAACCAAGGTTAATCTAGGTTACCTAAAGATTTAAAACCGAGTTTTATATTTTTTTCGTAACCTTGGTTAACCTTGTTTAACCTGGGTTAACCTTGATTAACCTTTTAATAAAACCATTGCCGTAACCGCTGACGGTATTTGCAAATAATTAAATATTATTACCGGCAACCCATCCGGTTGAAAACGCCGCCTGCAAATTATATCCGCCGGTAGTTGCATCTACATCGATTACCTCCCCGGCAAAAAATAAACCCTTTATAAGCTTTGACTCAAGAGTTTTTGGATTTATTTCTTTAGTATCAACTCCGCCTCTTGTGACAATACCATTCTTAATCGGCATCAAACCTTTTACTGCTAAACGAAATCCGGATAAACCAACAATAAGCTTTTTTCTTTGTTCAAGAGTCACCTGGTGCGCGCTTATACCAGAATTTAAAGCGCAACGCTCAAGAAACAAATCCACCATACTCTTTGGCAGGATAGATTTAAGGATATTTTTTAGAGTTTTTGCAGAGTGGTTTTTAAGTTCACGCAAAACCAGAGCATCCAGCCCTTTTTGATCCAGATCAGGCATAAAATTGATAGATAACTCAACCGTATTTTTATTTTCCAGAGCATCATAGATAGCCGAACTCATATCGAGAATTATCGGCCCGGATATTCCAAAATGAGTGAAAACAATCGGGCCAATGCGTTCGGCTATTTTTTTTGCATTACTTATAGCGGTCACGCGTACATTTTTAAACGATATCCCCTGCCAGTCTTTTATGAATTTATCCTTAATAATTACAGGGACAAGCGCGGGTTTTAGCTGCACTATTGTGTGTCCAAGTACTTTTGCAAGGCTATACCCGTCACCGCTCGAACCGGTTTCAGGATAGGAAACCCCGCCTGTTGCGACAACAACACAAGAGGCTGAAAAATATTTATCAGAATAGGTTAAAACTCCGGCAACGCATTTATCTTTTAGAATGATTTTACGAACCCGCTCGCCATATATAATTTCAACATTGTTTTTTTGCAACTTGCTCTTTAAAGCATTTAAGATATCTACCGCCTTATCGCTTACAGGAAATACGCATCCCTCCTCTTCTGTTTTAAAAACAATACCGCTGGCTTGGAAAAAAGACAAAAGTTCATTATTGAAAAATCGGGCAAAAGAGTTTCGCAAGAAATCACGTGATGAGTAAAAACTATTAAGGAATTCTCTACTCTCGCGGGTATTGGTCAGATTGCAGCGGCCTCCTCCGGTAATAAGCAGTTTTGCTCCAGGAGTATTATTTCGCTCGATAAGAAGAATTTTTTTATGCCTTTCGGCAGCGCAAATCGCAGCCATCATGCCTGCAGGACCTGCGCCAATGACAATCGCATCATAACTTTGTAATACAGACATAATAAATTGTTTTTAAAAGAGGAAAAATACCGGCCATTTAAGCGTTATCCGGACTTTTTAATATCCCTAATATGCTTTGCAGCTTTTTGATATCTTCGTCATTAGCGAGGACCAAAAATACATCACCATCCTCTATCACTGTGGAACCGTTTGGAACGATAAAATTCTCGCCGCGTGAAATAATAACAACCAGGGCTTCCAGCGGAATTTTAATTGCAGCAATGGTTTTTCCGACAACAGCTGAGTTATACGGCACAATAATATCGGTAAGAGAGGCATTGATGCCTCCGGTTTGTTCAAATTCAATCGGATAACGTTTTTTTGCGTCAAATGGGGCATTAACTTTAAACAATCTCGCAACAAGCGGAATGGTTGTCCCCTGGATAAGTATTGAAGCCAACACTACAAAAAATACAATATTAAATATCGTGTGCGCCTGCGGCACTCCTGCCAACAATGGGAATGTTGCTAGGACAATAGGCACAGCCCCGCGTAAACCCACCCAGGAAACGATAGCTTTTTCGGAAAAGTTGAACTTGAAAGGAAGTAAACAAAAGAATACACTGATGGGCCGCGCAAGAAAAATAAGTATGGCGGATACAAGCAAGCCGCTTACGATAACCGGTATGATTTGTGAAGGAAAAACAAGCAAACCAAGAGTTAAAAACATTACAACCTGCATCAACCAGGCTAAGCCTTCATGAAAACGAATAATAGAACGTTTATGCACAAAATCATTTTTACTCATTAAAAGGCCAAGAAGATACACCGCTAAAAATCCGTTACCCTTAAGAAAAGTAGTCAATGTATAGGTCAAAAATATCAGAGAAATAGTCAAAACCGAATATAAGCCCTCGTACTCAAGCTTAATTCTATTTATAACATCGATACTTATTTTTGCCATAACATAACCCATCAATAGGCCTACACCCATATCTAAAATAAATAAAGGAACTAAATTCAAAATTGGAGAATCAATCCTGGCTATAATCCCGAGAAAACTAATCGTCAAAAATACAGCCATTGGATCGTTACTTCCTGACTCCAGTTCCAATAACGGTTTCAAATTCCCTTTTAATGATATTTTTTTTGATTTAAGCACACTGAACACCGCGGCAGCATCGGTTGAAGAAACAATCGCGCCAAGAAGCAATCCTTCGAATAAAGAAAACTTCAAAATCAATACCGCAAACGCACCGACGACCATTGCGGTGATAAGCACACCGAAAGTTGCCAGAACTATTCCCGGGCCAAATAACGGCTTAACAGATTTCCATATGGTGTCCAAACCTCCGGAATAAATAATTAAGATAAGAGCGACGATACCGATTGATTTCGCTAATCCATAGTTATTAAAATATATCCTGCCAATACCTTCGGAACCGGCAAGCATACCGATAACAAGAAAAACCAGCAATGCCGGTACGGCAAACTTGCCAGAAACTTTACTCGCCAATACGCTAATAAGCGCCAAAGCCGCTGCCCACAATAAAATTACTTCAATTGGTATTATCATTTTTTATATTATTAGCCGGACTTTTATGCTCCCGATATAAACATTATAATAAAAATTTGTCACTTTTCTAGAATTTCTCTGAGTTTATTTATTACTGCTTTTTCCCAATATTTCAATGCGCACCGCCCAATAAGCACTCCTCCAAAATCCTAAAAAAAAGGCTTTTGACTTCTATATTATTTACGTAATTAATTTTTGTACCCTCCGGCACCTCTTCCATACTAAAAACCTCATGCTCAACACCTAGCGACGATATGTTTTCCGATATAAAACCCTCAGGCGGGCGCAATTCGGTATTCATAGTCACTTTAAATTTCTTGCTTGCAAAAAAAGCTTTAGTCTTGGCAGCTAAAACCATGCGATTACCCTGCCGATCTAATATCTCGACCGACTTTGCAACAGCAGGAAAATATTTTGGCGCATTTTCGAAATCGGTAATTATCTCATAGACCTTATTGCGCGGTGCTCTGATTATCCATGAACTTTCTAAATGAATGCGCTTCATGATAAATTACTTATTTACCTATTCTTCCTTTTTATGGGTACGAGAATTCCCCATAAGCAAAATAATAATAAATAATAAAGCTGCCATGATAACAGCAATCCATAAACTTTGCTGGATAGTTCTATCTTTGGCTAGGTAACCTACGTATTGTGGAACAAAAGTTCCGCCCAATAGGCCGATAGAAAAAATAATACCGAAAATACTGCCGTAAAATTTCGCCTCAAATTGTGCAAAAGTTACGCCGACAATAATAGGGAAAATAGGAGCAAAAGAAAATCCTATAAGACTAATAGCGATAATTGCAAAAATGTAGCTTTTAGTAATAATCATCAGGATAATAGCAAACATCGAAACTATTGAAGCGCCGGCGATAACTCTAATACCAATTTTAGTTAAATTCTTAACTGTTGAGCTGATAAACCTGCCGAGCATCATACACACACCAAACAAACTAAGCACAAATCCTGAGTGAGCTAAGAAATTACGGTTGCCGCTTCCTTCAAATAATTCAGCCATAAAAGGCTTTATCCAGGTATTCATTGTGCTTTCTAGGGATATGTAGCAGGCAAGCGCCAGAGCCGCCACGAGCACAGATTTCTTCGATAGTAACTTTATTGCCATTAAAAATTTGAATCCGGTTGAAATTTGCGGATAGGAAGCACAAAAAGAAAATATAAGAAACACCAAAATAGCGGCGCCTATGTAAAAAAGAGCGATATTATACTTTAATCCTAAGGTTGAGATAATAAGCGGCACACAAATAAGGCCCAAACCAAAAAAACCATTTCCAAAGTTACTTGCCCTGGCGGGATCTTTTCCGTCAAATAAAACTACCGGTATTAAAGTATTACCGACAGTATTAACACACATCGCGCCAATTCCTAATAAAAAAACCGCAAGTAAGGCGGTCCCAAAGGTTGCTGCCAAGCCAAGAGTAAACAAGCTTAAGCTGCATATAATAAAGCCGGATATTGCAATTGGCTTATGCCCGAACTTGTCAACCAATGGTCCGATTATAAGCTGCACAACGCAGGCAGTCAAAAAAAGCACAAGAACAAGCGTTCCGATTTCCGTGTTACCGATACCAAGCGCCGACTTTAATTCAACAGAAATTGCTCCAATAACAACAAAACAAATCGCGAGAGTAAACACGCACATAAGCGCAACGATTGCTGTTATTTTTTTCACACTTCACCTCTTCTTGAATTAATTTATTGTTTTATGACACAAACCAAACAAAATCAACAAACTACTGTGTTTCCTCTAATTCATTAGCATGTTCATTTTCTGTTTGAACCGCGTTTTTAAGTTTATCTTTTGTGCTGGAAAGAAGAGATTGATAATTTGTAGTATCGATATTTTGCTCCTGAATATATTTTTCCGTAGGTTTATCAAGCACAGGTTTTGTTAAATAAAATTTAAACGTAGTAAAAGCAAGAACGCAGATAATCGCAACTGCCACGAGAATACCTAGAAGAGAAAGAAAGGCCGGTTTTAAATTTTTTGACCTTTTGACAATTAATTTTTTCATAATTACACTCCTCTTTTTAATGTAATATTAAAAAATTAAGCGCGGCGCCCACAAGGATACTAATGCCCAGCATAATAAGGGTAGATTTAACCAAATCTTTAAATCCCAATTCTTTCCATAAAATTATAAAGGTCGCAATACACGGAAATGAAATCGACAGTAATGTTGTGGCGATAAATAACTGCTTAACAGTAAGGCCAAGAGGCATGAGCATGCCCACAGCGACATCTTTTCTCAAAAATCCTATGACTAAAGCAACTATTGCTTCCTGAGGTAATCCGAATACATCCTTGATTAGCGGAGCGAATATTCCGGTTATAACGTTAAATACGTTAAAATATATAAGGATATTTATCACTGCGACACCGATAAGCACAACCGGAACCGCTTCAACCAAAAATCCTTTGATACGAAAATATAATTTTTGGGCCAAAAGGTGTAATGGCGGAAACCTGTATGAAGGAATTTCCAATAGGAATTCCGGGCTGTACCCTTTTAGTATGCGGTTTAAAATTGTTCCCAATATTACAACCAATACAAACAATACCAGATATATTCCGACTACATAGAATCCTCCAAACTTTCCTAACAAGCCGAATATCATTGCCTGTAAAGGAACACAAGGCACGCCGATAGAAATTATAGTTGAAGCAATGAATCTTTCGCGTTTAGATTCTAATACTCGTGTTGCCAGAATACCCGGAACGTTACAGCCAAACCCCAGGAGAACGGGAATAATCGCAAAACCATGGAGCCCAAGCCGGTGCAAAAGATTATCCAGCAATATTGCAAGCCGCGGTAAATATCCAATGTCCTCTAAAAGGCTTAAGATAAAATAAAAAGATATTACATACGGCAGGACCATTCCGAATTCAATATACGGAGCTGTTGTCAACACTCCAAGGGACTGCTTAAAGTCAATCTTGCCTCCGATTAAATCTCCGATTAAAAGATGAAACCAAAAACCTTCTCCTCGCCAATGGAGAGTTAGCTTCTCAAGTAACGGTTGATATAGATTAATAAAAAATGGATCTGTTATCCTGGTGATAATGGCTTCACCGACAAAACGCACAATTTTGAACGAAGCATAAATAACCCCTGCCGCCATCAGGAAGCCGGTTAAAGGCCGCACAGACGCATCCTCCAGCATTTCTCT
>JBAZGZ010000094.1:0-6948 GCA_041652615.1 Candidatus Omnitrophota bacterium
TACACGAATTACTACGAATCAAGAACGAATTGCCACAAATAAATTCGTGGCGATTCGTGTTTATAAATAGAATATACTAAAAAAAAATCCTTTGTCAAGTCACAACTCACAAATTGGAAACCGAAACTCAAGCAACAATCGGCAAAAATCAAAAAATAGATATTATAAAACGATTTTTTTATCTTCTCTCATCTGTTTTCTGTCATCTGCTGTCTGCTCTTAGGTGTTGTATTAAATGAAAGATATCTTCCGAACATAAGCCTGGTCTGTGCATCCAGAGAAGGCGTTGAACCAAGCGCCGCAGAAATCAATGGCGTAAGAAGCCATTGGAATAAAAAAGAAAAATATATAAACCTTGATACGTTTTTCGGCCGCGGAGGCGTGAATTCCCAGCTTATAATGACACAAAGCATTAATATAAAGGTAAGGGAATGAAAAACTACGCCGTTTATATAAGAAAGGTTAAAAAGCGCCAAAGAATTTTTTAAAACGCTCTTTCCGAGAAATAATACAAGCGGTGTTATAAAGCTTATTATTATAGCCCAGGTAGCCCAGCTTATATGTCCGTCTAAAATCTGGTATAATTTACGCATTTTTAAAAATATAGGGATATCTTTATTCTTTAGAAAATGCTGGCCAACGAATATGAAGTTTTCTACACCCCATGCCCATCTTCTCTTTTGCCTGTACTGGACTGCGATTGTATCAAAGAAATTTTTTCCGACCGCTATATCCATGTAAACAGGGGTGTCCAGGGGGAAAGTTTTATAGTCTCCGTTGTATTTTAAAAAACATTTCCAGAATATCAGCGAGTCATCCGATATCAAATCAACCGGCCAGTAGTCTACTTTAACCAGGGTATCGAAGCTCATACTATGTGAAGAAAAAGTTATGAATTTTTCATACCTCATACCTTCAATCAATTGCCAGAAAGTTGACCCTACCTCTATCACTCGAGCAAACGCCGGAGCAGAATAAATATTATTGCTATATACCGGTAAAGGCTGAAAACTCGTCTGATACCTTTTTTGATTATTTAAAAAATTATAAGTAAGGCATGAAAAATAATTTTTGTCGGGACAAGTATCTGCGTCAAAACATGATATTACTATATTTTTCAAGTCGTAACCTTTTTCCTCCAGATACACTTTTACTTTTTTTGCGCTAAAAGTAGCGTTAGCCCCCTTGTTCGATATCTCCCCTTCTATGTCTTTAGGATGTATAGTCACTACCACATCAAGGAAATAATTCTTATATTGGCTTTTTAAATCATCAAGTTTAGTAAATGAGTCAGTGGCTCTTTCTTCCCCGGCCAAAACCACTATTATTTTATCTTTAGGATAATTTGTTTCTTTTAAAAAATTAAGGCTTCCCGCCATAAGCTCTTTCGACTCCTTATAGGTAGTATAAAGAACTATATGAACTATATCTTCAAATTTTAAATCTGACTTCAATCCTTTGCACATAGAAAGCCAATCGTAATTCTTTTTGGAAAGCATTCTCTGGTTGGTCATTAGCAGAAGTAAACTTGAATAAAGCAGCCTGCATATCCAAAATATAAGATAGACAATTATCACAACTATTGCGCCTAACGGTTTGATAATAAAAAGCAAAATAAGAGAAATAATAATGGACCAGCTTAAAAACCCTGGAATAATTTCTAAGATGCGTTTGACTTTATTTTCGTTCATTAAGAATCCTTTCGTTTACAAGCGGCATTATTTCTGCCCTAAAAAGCGAGAACCCCTTTACTCCCTGGACTTTGTCTTGTATGTAAATAGTTTCCGAGCGCGAGTCGTAAAAAATCTTTGAACGTACACTTTTTAGTTCATACACAGGAAAAGAAACTCTAATATTATCCGCGTCAAGAGCGATAACCTTAAGCCCGTCATGAATTATGATATATTTTCCCCTAAAACCAAAAAAAACATCTTTTATGTCTTCCTCTGTTTTATAGAGAAGTACTGCGTCAGGGTATTTTCCATCCTTATCTTTACCTTGAGAGACATCGAGCATCCAAAGATTATTTTTGTTCCAGAATAGAAATCTGCTGTTACTTTCTTTTAAATTTTCTATGGAATTTGCGATGCCCTCTTCAAAGATTTGAGAAGATACTTTCTTGGCTCCCTTAAAATCCCCATCAAGAAAATAGATACCTTTATCCGTAAAAACTATGATAGTTTCTCCAAATAAATGTTTGGCTACAAAAAATTTGTAAATTTGTAAATCGATATCAAGCTTTGTTATATCCACCATTCTAGGAACAATGAAAATGTCTATATCCTGTATTTGTGAAGGCCTTACCTCAACTTTCATCTCGTAGGGATAAAAGCCATCTCTTACAAGGATGAGGGTATATTCTTTAGGTAAAAGATCCCTGAGGGTACAAGGGGTTGTCTCGTTGATTTTTGTTCCGTCCAGATAAACATTTATACCCTTAGGAAATGTTTTAATGGAAATTGCTCCGGTTTTTAAAAATTTCTTTGAATCGATATCAAATTTATACCCTAAGGAGTAGTAAAGAATTATCGGGGTTGAAACAAGGAAAAGAAGCAGAAAAAACCAAAAAAATATTTTCCTAAGAATCAAATATATATCGTCATGCATAGCTCAATCCCTCGCAGGAACCCCTGCTCCAGCCCGTGGGAGAAATACACTTGTGATTCCTGCTCGGGAGGAAGCCCCGGACTTTAGTCCGGAGAGGCTTCACTACTATAGGAGTTAAATTATATGTTGTCAATGCTGAAATGAAGTTAGAAATCAAGGAATGCTAGATGCTGGATGCCAGATCCTCGATGTATTATTTAAACGAACATCGAGTATCTAGCATCTTTATTTGTTGTTCTTTATTCAGAAAAAGCAAGATAACCCATAACCACAAAATTAGCAATGGGCACAAACATTAAAATTACAAGCCATGCCGGCTTATTTCTTATAAGAATAATCTTATACCAAAGATAGATAAATAACCCGACGCTGTAAATTGAGCCTAAAATACCTATAAAAGGCAGAAGCTGAACCAGTAAACCAATCAACCACAGATAGCTCACACCTGCGATCTTACACATTAAAAATGCATTAGCAACCGGGATCCAAGAAAGCCAGGCAGGCTCGATAGCGGTCTTCTTGGCGATAAAATACAGGCACAGCGCCGAATAAACATAAAATAGCACAACAATGATCGCTATAAATAAAAATACTCCCGCAAATACCCCTGCCGCAACCCTGGCTTGCTCGGGAGTTAAGGAATTTCTTCTGGAATATTTCATGTCAAAATCAGACGCCGGAGAATCTTTTTTAGGAATTATTTGCGCCTGGGTGCTTTTCATTTCATTCTCTTGTCCAAGTGGCTCTGTTGCCTTGTCGGAAAACATTTCTTTGTCAATCGGACTAACTTCTGTTTCCTTGGGCACGCTGTTTTCGGTTTGGACTTGTTTACCGGCATCGTTGGATTGCATTTGAGCTGAAAAGTTTTCCTGCGCATTTACCGCTCGAACATTTGAACTTTGGTCGCCTGAAGAAGCCACAGCCATTTTCTGTCCGTTGATTGAATCTATATCGCTAACATAATAAGTCAAAGGTATGCCTTCAACCTCAAGCTTAACGGAATCATCCGTTTGCTCTACTATATTTCCTTCAACTGTTTTACCTGATTTAAGCAATATCGTGTCGGCGAAAACATTAGTAACAGATAGAAAAAATAAAACCGCTAAAAATACTATTTTAATACGCATATCCCTCCTTATTATACGTTACGTAGGTTACGGGAAGTTACGAAAGTTACGGATGTTACATATAAAACCTCGTGTTTTAATGTAACCTTCGTAACCTACATAACCTTCGTAACATTCGTAACCTAAACCTAAGACCTTTTCCTTTAATCCTCTTGATCTGGCTCGCAATTTTCCTTAGATAATTTGCCGCCGGTCTCAATTACAAAAGTATGCATCCCTTCATAGCAATAAACCGGTATAGCAGTAATTTTATATCCGGAAGCTTTAAGCTCCTCTTTAAAAAAATATCCATGGACTTCGCGGTTATTAAGCGGCGGCATAGCGATTAAACTTGCTTCGCTTTCCGGATATGTACTATTGTTTTGCGTCGCATATAATTCAAGCGCGGTTGATACGGATTGCAAAGTTGATCCAGCCGCCTGTTCGTTTGCAACTAATCTCGCCTTTAAAAGGCCTGGTATGGCAATTGCCGCAAACATTGCAATAATAAAAATCATTACCCAGGATAAAAATACGCCAATAATCATGGCTATAAAACAACCGGTTCTTTTCTTAAAACCTATTTTTCCTTCATTTATTTTTTTCGCTGTAAAATAAGCGTCAAAAATACCTACGATCCAGGGAAAAATAAGCCAGGAAGTTAAAAAGATAAGCAAACCTTTCCAAACCTGGCCGTTATAAACCTGGCCTAAACCGGCGATTATAAAACTTAGAATAGCGGCCAAAGCAGAAGAATGCTCTACTTTTTTAGTTTCGCCGGTTTTCAAAGAAAGACAATTTTTACAATATATCTCCCCTTTTAATTCAACAGCGCAATCAGAACATATTGCGTTAGCGCAAAGATTACACGCGCCTTTGGCTTCTTTATCAGGATGGTTTATGCAGTTCATTTTAACTCCTTTTTTGTAGCGTAGAGAGTAGAAAGTAGAGAGTAGAAAGAAAAAATTATTACCATTATTAAGGCTAAAGTTTTTAAGGTCTTTAAAAAAACTGGTTTTCTTCCATCTCTCTACTCTCTACCCTCTACTCTCTACTCTAAATTATGAGTACTTAAAAAGGTCATATCGACTATCTAGCTTTCCTAAAAATTTAAGGCTAAATGCCCTGAAGAAAACAGCAAAGGGAAGATACATACAAATAAGACAGTACCAGAAGAATAACATCACAGGAATACCGATTATTACGCAAATTGTCAAGACCAAAGGCTGAGAAACCACAGGTATAGTTTTATAAATGATGGTCAGCAAAGATCCGATTATAATTACCGGAAAAATTATTGCCATTACGGCAATGAAAGAAATTATGCTGTAAATTATCGAAGCGCAAATATAAAAGCCGATTGAAATCAGAAGATAGATAAGCGTATTTGCTTTATTATTATTTATAATCTCCAAAGCAATGGGTAAAGCCTTAAATATGGATTTTTTTTCTTTGAACATAACCGGAACAACAAAATTATTTATTATAAATTGTATTATCCCGGCCAATAGGATAAATAACAATAGCAGTAAAATATAGGGGATGGCTGACGATAACACTTTCATGATAGTAGTTGCGGCAGGAATATTTTTCAAAGTACTCATTCCTATAATGTTAAGAGCTGATTTTATAAAATAAAAAATAAACAGAATAAGGATTGCGGTGTTAATTAAAGAAAGAATAATATTAAAAGAAAATAGGGAATTACCCGTTTCTCTATTTTGCCCAAACGGAAGTTTTATGGAAGCATCATTGGTAGAAACCGCCTGCAGAAAGATAAAAGAAAAACGCGAATATAGCCATGTAAAAATTATAAGGATGATGAGAATCAGGGCAATGCCCGATATAACAAAATAGATGGCGGGAGGCGAAGAAATTTGCGCCAGAAAAAGATTAAATTCTTTTTTGAGATCAGAAAATGATTTTGGTTTGGCAAGCTCTGCAGTTTTTCCTTCGTATTTTATCTTTGCATCTTTCTTGACTGACTGATGCTCGTATGTTCCGTTGCCGGGCAGATTTAACCTGAAATTGCTGCCTCCAGCGATTGTACCGGCAAGAAGAGCGATAAAAGTCAATATGAACCACTTCTTGACAGCAAATGGCCTGAATAAAACCGTAGTTGTCCATTCTAAAGAAGCATGAATGATTTCATCAAATTTAACCATCGCTATTATTTAAACACTCCTTGTACTACAAAACCGCTAAATACCGCAAAGACGCAAAAGATTTTTTTGCACCTTTGCGTCTTCTTTGCGATTTTGCGGTGTCTCTTTTTATATTAAACTAAAAAAATAGGAAATCAAACAGAATTTTAAACCAAAGAACAAAACATTGTGTAGTTTGTAGTTTGTTTAAAAAAACTGTATGTTTTTAATTCAACCAACTACAAACTACTAACTACTTTTTATAATTTGGGTGTTATACCGAATTTTCCGGAACCGGACAAAATTAAAACAACACATATACAAATAAGCACGAAATTATATTCAAAACCGCCTGTTTGCAGAAAAAATCCTTTAGCAATATGCACTTTGATGATAGCAACAAGCATAAAAATAAGTATAGAGAAAGCTGCCACCCGAGTAAACAGACCAGCAACAAGGAATAACCCCGCGACAAGCTGTGTGTATGCTGATAGATAAGCCCAAAAAATTGCCGGTTTGAAGCCTAAATTAGCAAGCATCTCTGAAAAACCCTTAATCCCCGGGCCACCAAAGCTGCCAAAGGCAACCTGCATACCGTGGCCGATAAATACAACTGCCAAGCACAATCTTAGAATAAGCAATGAAAAATTTAGCATAACACACCTCCTCCATTTTTCGGTTACTGAAGGTTATGAATGTTACTGCATGTTCTGTAGGTTACTTTTTTAAAAAGGCAATTTTTGAGTAACCTTCATAACTTGCAGCAATATACAGTAACCTAAAATTACTTATCGCATAGACAAAAAACTATCTGCGTAATACTAAACTTCTAAAAAATCCTAGTTTATTCCGTATCCCACATAACCTATACACACACATCACAAAATGGAATATAGTTGCCATGATTCCCTTAATTTTTAAACCAAGCACTATGCCGCAAGAGCGGTTGTTTGCCATAGGTATTATATAACCTAAATCTATTGGCTTATAGGTTTTAAGCTCTTTACCTAAAGCGCTATTTATTACATTTAAAGCAACCAACTCCGCCTCTGTTATAGCAAATTGTACCGCCATACGCAAATAACCATCTT
>JBAZGZ010000095.1:0-6898 GCA_041652615.1 Candidatus Omnitrophota bacterium
TTAACGCCGGGAAGAACAATGGCCTTAAGGTTGGCATGTACGCCATTGATTCTAACGGTTATTTGGTGGGACGGATAATTTCTGTAAAAAATAGCTACAGTCAGCTTATGCTCGTGGATGACCCGGAATTTAATCTTGCGGTATTTATCGGCAATGACGCCCTGGGGATGCTTGCGGGAAGGCTTGACTCCTTAAGAATACTTTATATCGACCACTCCGATAAAGTAAATTTGAACGATATCGTATGGTTCAAGATACCGCTTACTACATACCCGCTTTATATCGGACGAATTACAAAAATAAACGAAAACAAGGAAAATCTTTTTTTTGAAGTCGAAGTAAAACCATTCAATCCTAATACTCTTCTAAATAAAATATTTATAATAAAGTGAGAGAGAGAAATCTAAAAGCTTTTTTTACCCTGCTGATCCTTTTTGCAATCGATCTGTTAAAGCCTTTCGGCTACTCGTTGTTTACGGAATTTACCTTTCTTGGGATAATCTTTGTGGCGATAAATTACCCGCTGCGAACTACATTGATTTTTAGTATTATTTTTGGATATCTAAAAGATGCCGCATCTACTTCAGGGGCGTCGTTTAATATCTTTGAATTTGCACTGATCGCTATTTTTGTGCATTATTTTTTACATAACTTCAGGAA
Source organism: Candidatus Omnitrophota bacterium (assembly GCA_041652615.1). GTDB lineage: Bacteria > Omnitrophota > Gorgyraeia > Duberdicusellales > 4484-171 > JAJYOP01. The sequence continues at coordinate 661 of JBAZGZ010000095.1, forward strand.
AAGAGCAGCAAGGTTTTTCATTCTTTATGGCGCTCTCATGATTCATCTCGTCGCGAATAGTATCTATATCCATAGGGCCCCATATATTTTTTCAATATTATTTATCATACATTCAAGTGTCATTTTTTTTCTTCTTAATTACATTTTGTCACCCTGGCTAAAAATTTCTCGAGGAAAAAATGAACAATTCTAAGCGAAACAATTTTGACGTAACTTTTGCAAGCATGTATATTGCCGGTTTTGTTATACTTATTGCTTCGCTTTTTTACTATCAGATTCTAAAAGGCGATTATTACCTTGCTCGCGCAAGGAACAATTATATGCGGGTAATCCCGGAACGTTCCATACGCGGGAATATCTATGACCGGAACGGAATAATTCTTGCTAAAGATATAGCCTCTTTTAACATTTCTGTCATACCTTATCAAATAAAGTATAAGAAGGATGAGCTTTTTCGTGACATTTCTTTATATATAAATTCCAGCTCCAAGACACTTAACCGGAACTATAAACGTAAATTTCAAAACCAATTTAGCCCGGTTGATATAATCCCAGATGTTGACAAGGAAACTGCGTTTAGAATAAAAGAAAAATTTGGTGACGACGTGCTGATCAATCCTGAACCGCAAAGAGTATATTTATATCCATATGAATTCGCGCACGTTCTCGGGTATGTGCAGGATGCTTCAGCCTTTCCTGAAAATATTAAAAAATATGGCTACTCGCCATCTGAACGCATTGGTAAAACCGGCATTGAGGAATATTATGATAATTATTTAAGAGGTAAGGATGGCGGTGATCTTATAGAAATAAACTCGCAAGGCCAGATTGCCGGATTTTTAGGTAAGTTAAACACAGAACGGGGGCAGGATATTCATTTGACCCTTGATTTAAATATGCAGGAAGCGGCTTACGCAGTGATGAAAAACAAGAAAGGCGCTCTTATATTCATGGATTCGAAAAGTGGAGATGTCCTCTCGTTGCTCTCTGCGCCGGCGTTTAACCCGAATTTTTTTGTTAAAGGTTCTGATGAATTAACCGGGGTATTTAAGGATACGCATCGGCCGCTGCAAAACCGCGCCATACAGTCGACATACCCCCTAGGTTCAACTTTTAAACCCGTAGTAACAATCGCGGCTCTTGAAGCAAAGAAAATTACCCCTTTAACAACATTTAATTGTGAAGGAAAGCTTAAAATCGGTAATACTGAATTTCACTGCGAAAATGTTCATGGCAGTGAAAATATCTACGATGCCCTGATACACTCTTGTAACGTTTATTTCTATAACGCAGGCATGCTTACCGGGAGAGAGCAAATTACAAAATGGGCTGATAGGTTAGGCTTGAGTTCTTTAACCGGAATAGACCTGCCTTACGAGAATAAAGGTTTTATCCCCGGAAGTAACCGAGGTGTTATAAAACATTGGTATAAAGGCGATACATTGAATCTCTCAATCGGCCAGGGGTATGTTCTTTCTTCACCAATTGAGATCACTTCCGCGTTTAATACCTTCGCAAACGCGGGTTATAGTGTAAAACCCCATATTATAAGTAAGCTGGGGGATACAGATTTCCGGCCAATACCCGCAGTGAAATCAGGTATACCCTTTGATATTCTGACCATATTGCGAAACGCTTTAAGGGGGGTTGTTGAAAGCGATGAAGGAACTGCCAGGATGTTAAGGCCTCTTTCACTTAAGATTTCCGGTAAAACCGGTACAGCTCAGGCTCAAGGGAAGGCTCACGGATGGTTTATCGGCTACTTTCCGTATGACGATCCAAAATATACAATATGCGTGTTTTTAGAGAATGCCGGCTCAAGCTATGAAGCATTAAAAGTGGCTAATGAATTCTTAAGTCAATTAAAAGAAAAAAATATTTTATAATATGCTAAGCGCGATACTGAATAAACAGCTAAATTATTCCCCTAGAAAGCTTATAGCAATATGCCTGTTGCTTTTGACGATTATAAGCCTTGCTTCTATATACAGCAGCCTGCATCAGGCAGGTAAAATGGCGGAGCAGGATATATTTTATAAAGAAATAATCTGGGTAGTGATTGCCTGGCTTTTTCTTATTATTATTTCCTCGGTAAACTACCGGATATGGTTTGATTTCGCGTACGTATTATATGCAGTAAATATCGTATTACTGCTCGCGGTTGATCTTTTCGGTAGACGGGCGCTTGGAGCACAGCGATGGCTGAGCATTGGAGGATTTAATTTTCAGCCTTCCGAACTGTCAAAGTTCATAATGATTTTTGTTTTGGCCAGGTTTTTTGCTCATGATATAAACAAAGGGTTTGTTAAGGGCGTGCTTTTTCCTTTTAGCCTCGTAATGATCAATGTTTTATTGATAGCCAAACAGCCGGATTTAGGGACCGCGTTAATCCTAATTTTTCTTTTTTTTCTCATGGGTTTTGCCTCGGCTAATAAAAAAAAATATTTTGTCATTATAATATTGTCCGCCATAATGCTCTCTCCTTTTGCCTGGAATCATCTGAAAGATTACCAAAAAAAGCGTCTGGTTGTTTTTATGAATCCTAACGCAGAACCCCTGGGTGCCGGTTACACCATAATACAATCAAAGATAGCAATCGGCTCAGGACAGTTTTTCGGTAAAGGGTTTCTTTCGGGAACGCAAAACCAATTTAATTTCCTTCCGGAAAGGCATACAGATTTTATTTTTACTGTTATCGCTGAAGAATGGGGATTCCTTGGGTGTTTTTTCCTTTTTTTAATATACATGACAATTATCAATAACATTACACGCATAGCCGGGTATCAAAAGGATAATTTTGCCAAATTTGTAGTCTTAGGCACGGCATATTTGTTCTTTCTGCATGTTTTTATAAACATCGGGATGACGCTGGGGATTCTGCCGGTCGTCGGAGTTCCGCTTCTTTTCGTAAGCTACGGCGGTACCCATCTATTGATAAGTTTTATGCTTTTGGGTATATTCTTTAATATTAGCCGTCGACGTTTTTAAACACGGATGTCACGGATTGTTACGGATTCAACGGATTAATACATATCCGCGGCATCCGTAGTCATCCGCCACATCCGTTCTACAAAAAAATGATAGACTTCAAATTATTCCAACACCCCCAAAGATACATTGCTAACGAATGGAACGTTATTAAAAAGCCTCACAATAAACGTATACCAATATGCCTTTGTTATCCTGATTTGTATGAAGTCGGTATGTGCAATTTGGGACTCAGGATAATCTATTCTATCCTAAATGAAGTTGAAGATGTTGTTTGCGAGAGGGCATTTTTGCCTGCTGATGATTTAAACAGCTATCTCGCCGAAAATAACCTGAAATTGTTTTCGCTTGAGACCAAAACCCCCTTAGATAAGTTTGAAGTACTGGGCTTTAATTTTAATTACGAATTGAATTTTGTTAATTTCCTCTATATGCTCCGGCTATCGGCAATACCACTTTCTGCGCGCGAGAGAAAGGATTTGATCATTCTTGGAGGGGGGGTAGCAAACCCTGAACCGCTTGCAGAATTCGTAGACGTATTTTATCTTGGAGAGTTTGAGGTAGGCGCCAAAGCTTTTATTGAGGTTTTACGTAAACATAAGGATAAAAAAAGCAGGCTGGAAGCGTTAGCCGCAATTGATGGTTTTTACGTTCCAGAATACTACTCTTCGGAACTTAAAAACAACAAATATGAATTTACGAAAATCCGGGATTACGCGAAACTTCCCATTAAAAAAACCCACGTAAAGGATCTTAACGAAAGCCCTTACCCCGTAAAGTGGCTTACCCCGCACACACAAATAGTCCATGACCGGGTACCGATTGAAATCGCCAGAGGCTGCCCCAACCAATGTACTTTTTGTCAGGCAAGGGCCTCTTACTACCCCTATCGGGAAAAAAAGGCCTCAAGGGTTTGTCATATCGTAAAAGAAATCTATAAAAACAGCGGCTACGAAAACTTTTCATTACTGTCCTTATCAACATCTGACTACTCTCAAATCGACGAACTTATCGATGCTCTGCTCGTTGATTTTAAACAAAAAAGGATAGGTTTGTCACTACCATCTTTAAGGGTAGATGATATCGTGGGAAGGCTATACCCTAAGCTGCATTTGTTAAGAAAAACCTCGCTCACCGTTGCCGTTGAAACCGCCAATGACCAGCTGCGCGGGCAGCTTGGTAAAAAAATAGATACAAATAAGCTATTTGAAGCAGCAAAGATTATACACTCGCTTAAACTTAGGCATATAAAACTTTACTTTATGATTGGGTTTGAACAAGAGACAGAAGATGATTTGACGGCAATTGGAAGATTCCTGGGAAGGCTCAACATAGAAACCAATCTCTCTTTAAATGTCAGTATTAACGTCTTTGTGCCGAAACCGTTTTCACTTTTGGAGGGCTCGTGCATGGATGACGAAAGTGTCCTGTTAAACAAAATCAGGATAGTTAAGAGTAGCCTGCCCAGAAAGAGAAGCATCAATGCTTCCTTCGCACACGTACAAAGAAGTATTTTAGAGGCAATAATCTCTCGGGCTGACAGGGGATTTTCCTCGGTTATTTTGGATGTTTTTAAGGCCTCTCTTAACAGGCGCGATTTAGCCTCTGATTGGCATTTATGGTTGGAAGTAATGCGTAAGAATAATGTCGACTACAAGGCTTATCTGAAACCTGAGACCACGAATTTTCCCTGGTCATTTATAAAAACCGGGGTTTCGCCTTGCAACTCAAACTGCCAATGAATGACCAAAGATATACACTAAAAACAGTGATAAAAAAAAGCGGCGAAATGGTCTTTTTTTCACAGCTTGATTTAAGCCTGGTTTTTGAGCGTTCTTTGCGACGGGCACAATTACCGCTTTACTTTACTCAAGGGTTTCGTCCCCATGCCAAAATGAGTTTTTCGCTCGCGCTTAAACTGGGGGTGGAAGGGGAGGAGGAAGTGACCTTTTATTTTACCGAAAAAATAGGCTCCCAGGAGTTACGGGAAAAACTTGAACCTCAATTACCATCCGGTTTGACGATTCTTGAGATTAAAGAGCAATAAATCCTTGTTGAATAGGCATTTTACTCTTTATTTACTTTTATATCTAAACATAATTCACAACTCCTTACACATCAGTATATTACATTTTATATCGTCCACAATACATCTTCCGGCCTTCTGAATCGTTTAGATTCAAGCTTTTTATTAATCCCGGCTTATTTGGCGCTTTATCAGGCCTGGTAATAGCTAAACAAAGACTTTTTCTTCCTGCTTTAACCCATCTAATTAACCTGCTAATACTCTGTTTTCCTGCTTCTAAATAACCTCGAATCTTTATCAAAGATCACCTTTCATTTAGAAACGGATAGCCGCGGATCTAAACGCGGATAAACGCCAGCAAATTTTCGTGCGTAAATCCGCGTAAATATCCGCGGCAATCCGCTTCTATTCTCCCAAATTGTAAGCCTTTACAAAATTGCAGAATTTAATCCCTTTTTGGGTCGTTATATTTATATATTTATGCTATATCTTAAATGTGGTTAAACAAATGATAATCAACACAATCAAAACAAATAAAATAGTCTCCGCGCTTAGAGAGTTTATTTTAACAATCTCACTTGCTTCGCTCGGGGATAATTCGACTACGCTTTTTTCTATCGAAAAAAGCAAGTCTCATTATTCGCACTATCATTTTTTCTGCGTATCAGAGGCTTGGAAAAATGATGTGCTCATTGCTCCGGCTTGCAGGGGATGTCAAAAAATTCTCTACGATAATTTTTTGACGCTCACCGGGGCTAATTCGACTACACATTTTTTTAGACAGGAAGTCTAAAAAAATGTAAGTCTCATTAGGAGGTGAAAAGATGGCCCAGAAAATAAAACACAGAGACGGATTCATCGGCTGCAGAACTCCGAGAACTACTGAAGATAAGTTAAAAGAGTTTTGCGCAGAACACAATCGTGAAGTTAGCGAAGTCATGAACTACCTTTGCAGATTATTCATCGAAGATGCATATCAGATTCGCACGAAATTTTTCTTTGGAACAAGTCATGAGGCAAGGGAAGCTCAAAAGAAGGAAGGCGAATGATAAGTAAAATTTCCATTTTAGCTTTGCTGGTTTTTTCTTGTTTTTGTCTGGGAAATTTTTCTGCATTCGCTCTTCCGGAAGGCGCCTCGGTTGAAGCGGGTTCTGCCAATTTTAACACTCAAGGTACTACGATGAATATCAACGCTGCCGATAATACCGTAATCAATTTTAATAG
>JBAZGZ010000096.1:0-6853 GCA_041652615.1 Candidatus Omnitrophota bacterium
AAAATAACAAGATATGAATAACAGCAGCTTAAGTTTAAATAATCTCAACACGCCTACCTCTTATTTTTAATTTATTTTGTATGTATAGATTGATTGCCTGCGGATAAAGCCTGTGTTCTATGCTGTGTATTTTTTCTTCCAGCTCCGGCAAGCCCAACCCTTCTTTAATAATTATTGCTTCTTGTAGGACTATTGGCCCGTTGTCTACGTTTTTATCAACAAAATGAACAGTTACTCCGGCAACTTTGCATCCATAGCGGTATGTCATTTTAATCGCGTCTTCGCCTTTAAACGCCGGCAGCAATGCCGGATGGATATTCAGGATTTTATTTTTAAATGATTTTACAAACTCAGGGCTGAGTATTCGCATGAATCCGGCTAAGACTATCAAGTCGATTTTTTCTTTTTTCAAAAGTTTTACGATTTCCTTATCGAAACCAAGCCGGGAAGCGAATTTACGCGGATCAACAAATAAATCACGTATGCCTATTCGTGCGGCTCTCTTCCTTACGAAAGCGTCTTCCTTATCAGTAAGGACAAACTTTATGTCGGCTTTAATGCGGCCCTGTTTTGCGGCTTTTGCAATAGCTTCAAAATTTGTCCCGTTGCCTGACGCCAGTATTGCGATATTCATTTTTAGCTGACCTTTTTATTATTTTTTTCTCTCAAGAAAAAATAAGATGAGAACATCGTTATTATACTTATCGCGATAATTATTGTAAAGGGCGTAAATTTTTCTGCCAAGTATGACGAAAGGAACATAAAAATGATAAAAGTCAGATGTATGATTATTTCCAGAGAACTGAAAATTCTTCCCCAAAATTTATTTTCACTTTCGTTATGAATCAAAGTATTTACGGCAATGGCAATTGGTGACGCGATTAAGCCGATAATAAAGCAGGAGGCGAAAGCAAACAGTTTATATGGGTAGATTTTAAGAAGCGAAACAAATATGACTAAATATAGCGAAGAAAAGAACAACGAAACGCAGGTTACTTTTTTTATAGAAAATTTTGCGCCGATTCTGCCGTAAAAAAGAGAACCGGCAAATAAACCCGCTCCGCAGCCAACCGCCAGCCACCCTAATTCAAACGTTACCGTGGAAAGTGTTTTTTGTATAAAGACGATAAAAATGGTATATAGCGATCCGATGAGTGCGAACAAAACAAATTGAACTTTGGCGGCATAGCGGGTTTCTTTCGAACTAAAAATATACTTAAACCCTTCTTTTGTTTCGTGCAGGAAGGAATTTTTAACCGTCACGATAGCGTCTTTACTGAGCTCCAGAATGTCTTTCGGATTAAACTTAGCGGATCCTTTTAGCCGCACTAAGCTTATCGCGAGAGCGGAAAATAAAAAAGTTAACGCGTCTATAAAAAAAGTACATTCTACGCCCCATTTTTGCACCATCATGCCGCCGAGTCCAAATCCTAAAACCGCGGCTATGGTTGCGGTGGTAGAAATCAGCGAATTTGCCATGAAGAAACTTTTTTTCTCCACCAAAGAAGGAATTATTGCCATTTTTGCGGGGATAAAAAATCTACCGACACAAAAAGACAAAAATATCAACAGATAAACTAAAGGCATGGAATGAAAGTGTGTGGCAGCGAATGGAACAATAAATAGGAATACGCCGCGTAATAAGTCGCTTATATACATTGTTTTTCGCTTATCCCACCTGTCTACATAAACACCGGCAATGGGTGAAATAAGGAATACAGGTATTATCGCGATGCTAAACATTTTAGCCAAGCCCAGCGATGAGCCGGGAGCGATTTTGTATACCAAACCGATAAGCGCCATTTGGGTAAGCCTGTCACCAAATTGAGAAACAACTTGGCTTATCCAGACAAGGAAGAAATTCCTGTTTCTTAAGACTTTGAAATAATTTGTTTCCATGATGTTGACACGAATTACCACAAATTAGGAAACGAATTGCCACGAATAAATCCCTTTTTCTATTCGTGGATATTCGTTTTCCCTTCGCGCTTACGCGCTTGAGCGAGTGTTTCATTACCCCGCCTCGCAGAAGATGCTGAAAAATTCTCTTCAATAATTTTGCCACGTTCGGCGGGGTAAATTCGTGCTATCATTTTTTCTGCGCCACTAGCGGCTTAAAAAAATGATGCACTCATTAAAGCCCACGAGAGGGATCGAACCTCCGACCTGCGCTTTACGAAAGCGCTGCTCTACCAACTGAGCTACGTGGGCATCGACACGAATTACCACGAATTTGGAACGAATGCCTACGAATAAAAAAATGTTTTGTTAAAACCGTCTCCAGACTGCAAGGTTAGAATAGTTCTTGCCAATATTTTTATTCGTGGTAATTCCTCTTACATTCGTGGATATTCATGTTACTAGATTGTAACAAAAACATAAATATATCACAAGCATTTTACGAAGAAATACCGCAAAGCCGCAAAAGTCCGCAAAGTCGCAAAAGAAGAAAGTCTAATTTTTTTCTTTTACGTTTTGCGCCTTTGCGGCTTTTTGCGATTTTGCGGTGTAAAAGAATATTTTTAAAAATAAGTAAAAATTTCTTGCAAGAGCAATCAAATGTTGTTAAATTAAATTATATGAAACTAATAACGCCTTACTATCTTATTCACGAAAAAAAATTATTGAAAAATCTAAAAACGATAGACTACATTCGTACAAAATTTAATATCAAATTTGTATTAGCGCTAAAATGTTTTTCTGCATGGTCCGTATTTCCTTTGATGCGTAAGTACATGGATGGGACAACAAGCAGTTCTTTGTATGAAGCGCGGTTAGGACGAGAAAAATTTAAAAAAGAAGTTCACGCTTACAGCGTGGCATTTTCCAAAGACGATATAAAACAAATAAGAAAATACGCGGATAAGGTAATTTTTAATTCTATTTCGCAGCTAAAAATGTTCTATAGTGACGTTAAAGGTTTAAAAATCGGGATAAGAATAAATCCTCAAATCAGCTACTCCTGCTTTGACTTGGCTGATCCGGCGCGAAGATATTCAAGGCTGGGAGTGGTTAATAAAAAATCAATTCTTGATGCAATGGGGCGTATTAACGGCGCAATGTTTCATTTTAATTGCGAGAACGATGATTTTAAAAATTTTTCTCGAAGTATTGACGTAATAAGCCGTAATTACGGCAGTTTGCTGAAAAAGCTTGATTGGGTGAGCCTTGGCGGAGGTATTTATTTTACAAAACCAGGTTATCCATTAGAAAAGTTTTGCAAAAAATTAAAACAATTCTCTGAAAATTTTGGCGTAGAGGTATATCTTGAACCGGGAGAAGCTGTCATAACGCAGTCAGCAGAACTTGTAACTACCGTGATTGATGTAGTTCGTAACGATATTGATATCGCTATTGTTGATTCCTCTACTGAAGCGCATATGCTGGATTTGCTTACGTATCGGCTTAGCGCGAAAATGGAAAATTCACTTTCCGGTAAGTTCAAATATATGGTAGCCGGAAGGTCATGCTTAGCCGGTGATGTGTTCGGCATTTTTTCTTTTAAGTCACGTCTTAAAACCGGAAGTTTAATCAGAATGCAAGACGCTGCCGGTTACACTATGGTTAAAAAAAATTGGTTTAATGGGCTACAAATGCCGTCAATCGTTGTAAAAAGATTAAATGGCACTATGGATGTAATAAAGCAATTTGCATATAAAGAGTTTTTAAACAATCTATCGTAAAGTTGACCAAGGTTGTATTGAAAAAGTTAACCAAGGTTACACAAGGTTAATCCAGGTTAACCAAGGTTACAGATAAATATAAAACTCGGTTTTAAATTTTTTAGGTAACCTAGATTAACCTTGATTAACATCGATTAACTTTGGTTAACCTAAATTAGGAGGAGTAATTACATGAAAAATAACATACTGATAATCGGTGCTGGCGGAGTTGCCCATGTGGCGATGCATAAATGTGCCGAGAACAATGATGTCCTTGGTGATATTTGCATTGCATCAAGGACGCAAAAAAAGTGTGACGCGATCATAGAAAGTGTTAAAAGAAAAAATCATATAAAGGACAAGTCAAAGAAGATATATTCGCGGCAAGTTAACGCTTTGGATGTTGCGGATACGGTAAAACTCATCAAAGAAACAAATTCTCAAATAGTAATTAATCTTGCTCAAGCTTATGTGAATATGCCTATACTTGAAGCGTGTATACAAGCGGGTGTCGTCTATACGGATACCGCGATACACGAAGAACCGAATAAAGTTTGTGAAGATCCGCCTTGGTATGCAAATTATGAATGGAAACGTAAGGATCGCTGCAAAGAAAAAGGCGTTACCGCGATTCTTGGCGCAGGTTTTGATCCGGGAGTTGTAAATGCATATTGCGCTTATGCTTTAAAACATTATTTTGATAAGATTGACACTGTTGATATTATGGATGTTAATGCCGGCAATCACGGTAAATATTTTGCTACCAATTTTGATCCCGAAATAAATTTTCGTGAGTTTAAGAAAGTTTGGACATGGATAGATAAAAAATGGGTGATGGAAAAAGTGCATTCGATAAAAAGGACTTATAATTTTCCGGTTGTAGGGAAACAAACAGTTTATCTTAATGGCCATGACGAAATACACTCTTTATCAAAAAATATCGAAGCCAACAGCATACGTTTCTGGATGGGTTTTAGCGACCACTACATAAATGTTTTCAGTGTCCTTACCAATCTAGGACTAACTTCCGAGAAGCCAGTAAAGACAGCAGAGGGTATTGAAGTGGTTCCTCTAAAGGTTTTGAAAGCTATACTTCCTGACCCCTCCTCTCTTGCGAAAAACTATACAGGTAAAACATGTATAGGAAACCTGATTAAGGGGGCAAAAGATGAAAAAAAACGGGAAATTTTTATTTATAATATTTGCGATCACGCCGCTTGCTATAAAGAAGTAGAATCCCAGGCTATCTCATATACAGCAGGTGTTCCGCCTGTCGCGGCCGCGATGTTAATAGCTAACGGTGCCTGGGATGTAGGAACTATGGTTAACGTAGAAGAATTAGATCCGGATCCTTTCCTCTCGTTGTTAGATACTATGGGCCTGCCAACAGAGATAAAAGGTATTAAAAAAAAATATTCAGAAAACAAGTTAAAGTCTAAAAAATAATATCATTACCCCGCCTCGCAGGGTGAGTCAAAAAAATCTCTTATTATCCTGCCTCACAAAGATGTTAAGAAATTCTCTTTCCCTGGAATAGGAAATTCCAGGGACTATATCCTGGGAATTCTTTCAGAATTCCACAGGGCGATAATTTCTTAACGTTCGGCAGGGTCAATTCGGCTACGCAATTTTCTGCGCCTTCGGCTTGAAAATTTGCTGCCTTATTGAAAAAAAACCTTGCAAAGAAGTCAAAAATGTGTTATAAAAAAACTAATTAGATTTTGGGAAAATAGCGTTTATGGCAGTTAATAAAAAAAGTAATAGAAATAATGACAACACAAAAATCTTCTACGGCTGACGAACACACAAATCCCGTAAGGCTTCGCCTTGCGCAAGAACCACTGGTCTCTGCCAACAGCATTCTTCTTACAAAAGTAAAAGATATACTTTCGGGGTCAGAATTCGAAAGCTTAAAGCTCAAAAAGCGAAGCATCGAGCCGAGAGTTAATTTATTGGATAAAAATTTAATGGATTGTTCTAAAAGGAGGAAACATAGAGAGATGAAAAAAACAGTATTTGGTTTTGAATTGATTATTGACCTTTCCGGATGCGATTTGGCAGTTATGAGTTCAAAGAAGAAACTTGCAGAATATGCAGATACGCTTTGCAAACTTATAAAAATGAAGAAATACGGAAAAGTGCAACTCCCCTATTTTGGCTTAGAAAAGCCGCAAACAAAGGGTTATTCGCTTTTGCAATTCATAGAAACAAGTTCCATTACCGGACATTTTTCTGAGCATTGGCGTAAATGTTACATTAATATTTTTTCCTGCAAGCCATACGATCATAAGCTTGCTGCGGAATTTACAAAAAAGTTTTTTGGGGCAAGACACGCGAAGACTCGCCTGCTTGTGCGCTAATCTAAATACATCTAAGCTTAACTCTCCGTTGTATCCATTTTTGGCCAGCCAGTGCATTCAACCGCGTATTACCACATCTACGGGTAGGACTTAAAACTTTTATGAGCAAAAATATATTAATTATAATGAAGACTAAAAGCTTTAAAATTGCTACAGTTATGGTTGCCATTATTTTGGTAGCCTTTCTTATCGCCGGCTATTGCAAACAGAAAAACTGCAAGTTTGTTTTAATTGACGCTATTATTACCGCAAGCGTAGATGACAAGTTTATGCCGGGAAATATAACTGACAGCTTTTTAACTGGGACATCCAAGGTGTATTGCTGGTTCCAATGGAAAGATGCTCCGAAGGACACTAAAATTATTTCACACTGGTCTTATGTGACCGATGATGTACCCATACTTGATTATACTTTTATGATTCCAAGAAAAAATGGAACAGGAAGCGTTTCATTGGAAATGCCTCAAGGAAAAATTTTGCCGGAAGGTACTTACCACGTCGAACTCCTCTATAAAAATAAAAAATTAAAGTCTTTGGCTTTTAAGGTTAGCGCCGCAGATGTTGCATCTCAGCCTGTCTTCTAATAATACCTCTTACTTAGATTATTCGTTTTTTTCTGTATTCTCGATTTTTGGTTCGATAAGCGGTTTTTCTGAACCAAGCGGGAATCCTACTTTGTAAACCGGCATAACATTTCCTCCCGCGGGAAACGAAATCTTAAAAGCGCTTCCCACTCTCACATTATTAAATATAGTAGGATTAATCGGTTGAGAAAGATTGGTTTTTGTTTTTATACCGTTAAACTTTGCCTGATGCAGGCCTTCGCTGAGC
>JBAZGZ010000097.1:0-6849 GCA_041652615.1 Candidatus Omnitrophota bacterium
TGGAAAATGCACCAGGCCCTCTTTCGAACCTATTAACGGAAGAATTTCTTTATCCGCGTCAAGAGCAACATTAAATCTTTTCAAAGACCAGTCTTTAATTGCCGAACGAAAATTAAGCTTACCCTGATCAAGAGCATATTTTTGATTATCTTTACGCTTAGCGGCCTCATAAAGCGCGTCAACAACGCCCGCTGGCGCTGGAACATCAGGATCGCCAATGCTTAGATCAATAAAACTTATGCCTTTATCGCGTAATTCCTTCTTTTGCCGGTCAATTTCCGCGAATAAATAAGGCGGCAAGGAATTTAATTTTTTAGAAAAATCAAAGTTTTTCATCCAGCCCTTCCTTTTTGAAACATTTTCAATAAACTATTATTGCCCAACCTTCCCAATCTCTTAGAAATATACATATTATGTTTTGGAAGGGCTGGATTCATGGTTATCTCTTTTTGGAATTACTAAACAATATATCATCCATTGTATACAAACGATTCTTTTTACCTTTAATCCAGCTAGCCGCAAGCAATGCTCCTTTGACAAATATATCGCGCGTTTTAGCAGAGTGGAATAATTCTAATTTATCAACTTCACTTTCAAAAACTATTTTGTGATTGCCAACTATCTCGCCCTCTCTTATTGCTTTGACATCTTCTGTCTTTAGATTAAATCCTTCTTCGTTTATAACTTGCATAATTTTCTTGGCAGTTCCCGAAGGAGAATCTTTTTTATGAATATGATGCGCTTCCTCAACATATACTTTATATCCCGGCAAAGTCTTTGCCGCCATTTGTGCCAATCTAAATAAAAGATTAACGCCGATGCTCATATTGGGAGAAAACACAATCGGTATTTTTTTTGCAGCACTCTTTATTTTGGCCTGTTCTGCTTCACTAAATCCGGTTGTTCCGATAACCGCTGACTTTTTAAACCTAACCAGGTAGCTTAAATACTCAATTGCCGCACAAGGCGCGGAAAAATCAATCAAACAATCGCACTCCCTTAAGGCCTCAAGATTATCTGTAACCTTAACGCCATCAATAATTTTTCCGATATCGGGGTGGCTCTTATTTTCCAGGCCAACAACGACTTTAAGATTTTTGTCTAACTTAGAAAGCATAAAAATACGCTGCCCCATTTTTCCGCAAAATCCAGAAATCGCTAGTTTTATCATATTTATTACTCGATTGAAATACAGTGGAAATACGGTAGAAATATATTGAAATACAATTGTGTTTCTACTGCATTTCTATCGTATTTCAACCGTATATCTATTTAAATTAATCCGTAGTCCTTAAGTGCCTTTTTCAATTTCGCTTCATTTTCCGCAAGCATCGAGCACATCGGCAGCCTTAAATCCGGTTCGCAAAGTTTCATTAACCCCATTGCTGTTTTTACAGATATTGGGTTTGTCTCTATAAACATCGCCTTGATTAAAGGCAGAAGTTTAGCATGTATGCTTTGGGCTTTTTTGATATCACCTTTTTCAAACGCGCTTACCAAATCAGCAACCTCTTGCGGCACAATATTTGCTACAACAGAAATCACCCCTGTTCCGCCGATACTTAAAACCGGCAACGTAAGGGCATCATCTCCGGAAAGTAAATCAAAATCCTTACCGCACAATGCTTTTACGCGTGACATTTGTTCTAAATTTCCAGAAGCTTCTTTTACCGCAACAATATTTTTGCAATCGCGGACAAGTCTTGCGATTGTTTCCGGCTCAATATTTACACCGGTTCTTGAAGCAATATTATAAAGTATGATCGGAATTTTTACGCTTTCCGCAATCGCTTTAAAATGCTCGTATAAACCCTTTTGCGTCGGTTTATTATAGTAAGGCGCAACCTGCAAGCTAGCATCCGCACCTGCTTTCTGGGCATGCTGGGTAATCATTATTGCTTCAGCGCTTGAGTTAGAACCGGTTCCGGCAATAATAGGAATTTTTCCCTTGCCGGCTTCGATGCAGATTTCTATAACCCGGTCATGCTCTTCATATGTAAGAGTTGCGGATTCGCCGGTTGTACCGCAAGGAACAATCGCGCTTGTGCCATTTTTTATATGAAACTCTACAAGTTTTCTTAATACTGCTTCGTCAATCTTATCGTTTTTAAATGGCGTAACAATGGCTACAATAGAACCTTTAAACATAAAACCTCCCGTTATAAACTATCCGCGCTTTTCCCTCAAGCCATACGTTTTTAATTTTATCGTTTTGCCGCTCAAAAGAAACCTTCAATATTTCTCCGCTTTTTGTTTCTATTTTTATAACCCTGAACCCTGAACTCTGAACTCTGAACCCTGAAATCACCGCCGACGCTGTTGAGCCTGTACCGCAAGCAAGCGTTTCAGCTTCAACTCCTCTTTCGTAAGTACGCACTTTTATAAAATCATCATCAACCATTTCAACAAAATCTACGTTGGTTCCTTTCGGCTGAAACTTTTGATGATAACGGATAGCTCTTCCGATATTATGCACATCAATTTTATCAAGCCCCTCCACAAAAATTACGGCATGCGGCACGCCGGTATTTATAAAATTGACTTTCAGGTTTCGATTGTTTACTTTAAGCGGAATATTTAGTTTTATATTCTTTGGATTTGTAAGTTTGACCTTAACGCTGTCTTTACTTACGTCTGATTCAATAATTCCCGCTTTAGTTTCTAATTTTACGTTCTTTGCCGAATGAGAAGCATAAAGTGCCGCACAACGCGATCCGTTTCCGCACATTTGGGCTTCAGAGCCATCCGCGTTAAATATGCGCATCCTTATATCAGCTTTCTTTGATTTTCCTATTAAAAGCAGCCCATCGGCGCCAACTCCGTATTTTCTATCGCAAATGTTTTTAGCGAATTCCTTTAATTTACGTTCCGAAATGTTTACTTTCTCGTCGACCAAGATAAAGTCATTCCCGGCAGCAACCATTTTTGTAAATTCGATATGTTTCATTTTTAATTTATAGACTGGTTATTTTCTCATCTCTGATTAAATCAATAAAACTTTCGCGCTTACGTATAAGAAATGCCCCATTTCCTTTAACTAAAACTTCTGCCGGGCGCCTGCGGGAATTATAATTAGAAGCCATACTAAAACCGTATGCTCCCGCACCCATTACCGCAAGATAATCCCCTGCATCTGTTTCCGGCATTAATCTTTCTTTCGCGAGATAATCAGAACTCTCACAAATTGGCCCAACCACATCTACCTTCTCTTTTCCGCTGGATTGAGGCTTATTTAAGGGAAGCATCTGGTGATATGCTTCATACAAAGCCGGCCGGATTAGATCATTCATTCCCGCATCAACAATAACGAATTTCTTAAACGGTGTTGTTTTTATATATAATGTTTTAGCCACAAGGATTCCGGCATTTCCTACAATAAACCTTCCCGGTTCGATTATGATTTTTAAACCGGTCTTTTTTAATAGCGGGACAACTTTACCGGCAAATCTCTCCGCAGTCTGGGGATTTTCCTTATCATAAATTATACCTAAGCCACCGCCGATATTAAGGTATTCTAATTTTATATTTTGATTTTTTAGCTTATTTATAAAATCAGTAACTTTTAGTATCGCTGCCACATAAGGTGTGCTTTCGGTTATTTGCGAGCCAATATGGATATGCACTCCACAAATATTTAAATTACTGAAATTTTTACGAAATGTAAAAATTTTAGCGGCAGCTTCAAGGTCAATTCCAAATTTATTGGTAATTTTTCCTGTGGTTATAAACTTATGTGTCTTTGGCTCAACATCCGGATTTATTCTTATCGCAACTTTTACGACTTTACCGAAAATTTTGGCAATACGGTTTATGTTATCTAGCTCTGCAAGTGACTCCGCGTTAAAAAACAAAATTCCGCGCCTTATGGAAACCCTGATTTCCCCATCGGTCTTTCCGACAGAGGCATAAACTATTCTTTTTGCCGGACATCCGGCTTTTATCGCGCGAAATAACTCGCCGCCGGAAACAATATCAAGGCCCGCGCCGCAATCTACCAGGCTTTTAAGTATCGATAAATTAGAATTAGCCTTTACCGAATAGCAAATAAGCGGATTAACCTCTTTAAAAGCTTCCTTTAATTTAAGGTAGTGGCCTACCAAAGTTGCGTAGCTATAAACATAAAGCGGCGTACCAAATTGTTTGGCGAGCTTTGCCACTTCAACATTTTCGCAAAAAAGTTTATTGTTTTTATATTTAAAATCGTGCATATAAATTTTTGATATGCTTAGAACTGTTTTGTTCTAAGAATTGATTTTTTTGATTCAACGGAAAATTTAGGATCAAATCTTTTAACGATTTCTTTTTTGGATACTTTTCTTGAAAGGATCTTCTTTAATAACTCTTCCGGCATATCTTTTATATCTATTTTTTTATCAATAGAATACTTAACAAGCTCGCCAATAAGTGCATGCGCACTCTTAAATGGTATCTCTAAATCAACAAGATAATATACCAAATCTGTGGCATACAGAGATTCATCTTTCAGATGTTTTTTTATGTTTTCCTGGTTAAATCTAAGCGTTGAGATGAGCCCACCTAATACCTTTAATTCCACAGAAACTATCTCTAAAGAACCGAATAGCGGCTCTTTATCTAACTGCATATCTCTATTATATGTCAAAGGTAAGCCTTTCATCATTGTTAATACGCTTACTAAATTACCATATAATCTTCCCGCATATCCTCTTACTAATTCCAGAACATCCGGATTCTTTTTTTGCGGCATAAGCGAACTGCCGGTACAATATGCTTCATCTATCTCAATAAAATCAAATTCATAAGTTGACCAAATAATCAAATCCTCAGACAATCTGGATAAATGTGTCGCCATAATCGCCAGCGCGCTGATAATTTCGATAACAAAATCTCTATCACTTACGGAGTCTAAAGAATTTGCGGAAGCAGTTAGGTAGCTAGCCCCTATTTTTTTCAATTCTTCAGTGAATTCTTCGGCTTTAATTTTATAGTCATCTGCGCTGATAGGAGTTCCGGCTAAAGCGCCTGCCCCCATTGTTACTTTTATGTGTTCTGATATATAGCCCAGCCTTCTCTCATCTCTTAGCAACATTTCGACATAAGCGCCGAGATAATCTTTCAAATATACCGGCTGCGCGTGCTGCATATGTGTAAAACCCGGCATTATGATATTTTTATTATCAGAGCTTAGTTTCGATAGGGTCTTCGTAAACTCAAAGATATCTGACTGTAAACCCAGAAGAGCGTCTTTACAATACAACTTAGTCGCAAACGCAACTTGATCATTTCTTGATCTAGCCGTATGAAGTTTTAGAGCTAAATCACCGACTTTTTTATGCAATTTATTTTGAATATCAGTATGAATGTCTTCACTATTTTTGTCGAATTTGAAAGTTTCCTTTTTAATGCTGCCATAAATAGCATTTAATTCACTCGATAGCTTTTTCGCTTCATCTAGTTTTAAATAGCCGGTATTTTTTAATATTTCAACATGAGACAATGAGCCCAGCACATCATACTTGGCAAGCTTATAGTCGTATTCAATAGATTTAGTAAACTCCTCGACTAAAGGATCCGTTTTCTTGCTAAATCTTCCGCCCCATAATTTTTTTGCCATATTTACTCCTATTATTCAATATTGAAAATGGAAGAGCGAAGATAGAAATTCGATGTTTTTTTGGCCTTCTTCTTCCTTCTATTTTCTATTATCTATCCTCTATCTTCGAAACTCTATTCTCTGGTTTCTGGTTACTGGTTTCTATATTCTCTGAAAAGGCATTGCCCACAACTTTATAAATCCTTCAGCAAGAGTCCGGTCAAACTTATCGCCTTCGCCGTAGGTAGATAATTCTTTTTTGTACAAAGAATTTTTTGAATTTCTTTTTGCGATAATTATATTACCTTTATAAAGCTTAAGGGTTATACTGCCGCTAACATTTTTTTGAGTATCTTCAATGAAAGCATCCAAAGATTCTTTTAATTTTGTAAACCAAAGCCCCTGGTATACAAGATGGGAATATTTTTGCGCAATTATCTCCTTAAAAAACAAAGTTTCCCTATCTAAGGTTATAGCTTCAAGCTCCTTGTGCGCGGTATACAAAATCCAGGCCGCAGGCGCCTCATAAATTTCCCTCGATTTAATACCAACAACCCTGTCCTCGATACAATCAGTCCTGCCAACTCCATATTCTGCGCCGATTACATTGAGCTTATCAATAAGCGCATTCAAATCTATTGCTTTGCCGTTTAATTTTACCGGCATACCTTTGTTGAATTCTATTTCAACATAAACAGCTTTATCTCTTACTTTACTTAACGGCTTAACAAAATAATATGAATTTTCCGGGGGCTCATTCTTTAAATCTTCCAGAGGCCCGCCTTCAACGCTTACGCCCCATATATTTTTATCGATGCTGTAAACTTTTTCTTTCGTTGTCTTTATGGATATGTTATGCCGTTTGCAATAGTCTATCTCTTCTTCTCTTGATGTCAGCTCCCATTCCCGTAAAGGTGCTATGGTTTTTATATGCGGTGCTAAAATCGCGGTTGTTACTTCAAACCTTACCTGATCATTACCTTTTCCGGTACAGCCATGCGCAACATATCCTGCATTCTCCTTCTTTGCCACATCAACCAGGTGTTTCGCAATTAGAGGCCTACCTAAGCTTGTGCTTAAAACATATTTTCCTTCATACAAAGCTCCGGCCTTAAGGCACGGTAGAATATATTCCCGAGCAAATTCCTTACATAAATCCTTGATGTATATTTTTGACGCGCCGCTTTTGATTGCCCTCTTTTTCAAGTCCGCGGGTGAAAATTCACTGCCTAAATTAGCGGAAAAACAGATTACATCAAAACCTCTATCTTTTAACC
>JBAZGZ010000098.1:0-6782 GCA_041652615.1 Candidatus Omnitrophota bacterium
TTCATATTAAGCCAAGGAGTCGGAATTGTTGTAATAAAAAACTGGCTGCCGTTAGTGCTCGAGCCGGCATTTGCCATAGCAAGCAGCCCCGGCTTATTAAAGGCGACACTTGAGCTGACCTCATCTTCGAAAGGCTTGCCCCAGACTGAATTGCCGCCCCTGCCGGTTCCGGTAGGGTCTCCGCCCTGGATCATAAAATTTTTTATTACCCGATGAAATATAATCCCGTCATAATATCCTTTTTCGACGAGTTTTATAAAATTTTCACAAGCCTTAGGCGCGATATCCGGCATAAGTTTAATTTCGATTTTTCCTTTGTTTGTCTCTAAAACAACGATAGTATCCATAGAAAATACCTCCCCACAAAACCCGGCAATAAATAGCCCGAGAATAAATGTAATGAATATATTTTTCACCATTTTTTACCTCCTTAATGAACACAACATTTTTCCAAGCCATAGTGGCGCAGGAAAAATGTTAGTGTGAATTAACCCCGGCGAGGTCGTCAAAATTATCGAAAAGAATTTTGACGTATAAAGCCGAGCCGGGGTAATGACATTTATACCTTCTTTTAAGATAAATTTCAACTAAATTTTTATATGATAAAATTACTTCTGGGTGGCTGTAAGGAATCTAAGTAGCAACTTAATTATTTCAATCGGCTTAGGTGGGCAACCAGGAATATGTAGGATAACAGGTAAAATATTTTTTACGCCTTTCTCTATATAATAAGCTTCTTTAAAAATACCTCCGTTTAACGCGCAATCTCCGAGCGTGATTACAAATTTCGGTTCCGGCATGGCATCGTAAGTTTTCTTTAAAGCCAAAGCCATATTTTTTGAGACAGGCCCGGTTACAAGCAAGGCATCGGCGTGGCGCGGAGAAGCAACAAAATTTATTCCGAACCTCTGGATATCATAAATCGGATTAGTCGTCGCAATAATTTCTGATTCGCATGCTCCACAGGAACCCGTATCCACTTCTCTGATATGTAAAGATTTACCGAATTTTTTACGTATCAATTCCTGTAATTCCAGCCCCGCGGCTTCAACTTCAGAATCAATGAATTCCCGTTTGCTTAAAGGCTTAAAATCAACGGGCTTAGTAACAATGCCCTTTAGCAGCCGGTTTTTAAATATGTTAATCATATTTTTTTATAGATACGGATTACCGCGGATCAAAACGCGGATTCACACACAGGTATCTTTGCGTTTATCCGCGTAAATATCCGCGGACATCCGCTTCTATTCTTCATAAATCATTTCCCGAATACGACAAATCAAAACTCTTATTACAAAGCGGAAAATCAGGAATAATATCTCCGAGCACGCAATAAGCAAGCCCCTGCCAGTTATGAAACGATGGGTCCACTATCTTGCACCGGTCAATTAACCCGTTATTATCTAATTTTAACCAATAGAACACCGGGCCGCGCCAGCCTTCGACGCATCCTGAAGCAAAACCTTCCTTTAATAAAGGCTTTGCCAAAACCTCATCTTTAGGATAATTCAAAATTTTAATAAACTCCCCTATCAAGCGCAGGGATTCTTCGAACTCAAATATCCTCAGGTTAAGCCTGGCTAAAGCGTCTCCGCTTTCCTGCTTTATGAGGTTAAATTTAACTTTAGTGTATATGCCGGGAAAATCTTTTCTTAAATCCGAAATTACGCCTGAAGCTCTTGCGGCTAGCCCTACCACCCCGAAATCTTCGGCTGTTTTTTTCCTTAATACCCCCGTACCATCTACCCTATCCATAAAAGATGAGCTGGAAAGTAATATTTTTTTTATTTCTTCGAAGTCTTTTGCTATTTTTCTCAAAGAATCTAAAATTAATGTTTTTTTGTTTTTTTCTATCTTCAGACGCACGCCCCCTATTCCGTTAACCCCTTTTAAATACCGGCTGGCGGTAATTTCTTCGTTTAAACGCAGTATTGCTTCTTTAATCAATGAAGCATAGGCCGATGGAAAACTAAAACCAACGTCGATGGCAATACCTCCAATGCCATTTACGTGATTGTACATCCGTTCAAGCTCTAAAAGAATTGCGCGGAGAATTTTTGCTTCCTCCGGTACAGAGAGATGGCAAATTTTTTCAATCGCCTGACAGAAGCTTAAGCTATGCGCAAAAGAAGAATCTCCGCTGACACGCTCGGCAATCTCAATTGCTTCAAAAGCATTTTTTCCTTCAAAAAGTTTTTCTATTCCTCTATGAGTAAACCCGAGCCTGAGCTCTAAATTTATAATCGGCTCACCCGCGACGCTAAAACGAAAATGGCCCGGGCCGATAATACCTGCGTGCACCGGCCCTACCGGTACTTCAAAAATACCTTCGCCCTCAACCTTATTAAAAACATATTCATCCGGCGGATTGGCTTGAGCGGGAATTTCTTTAAAGTCTTTTCTCAAAGGATAGTAACCTCGCGGCCAAACTTCATCATGTAAATGCAGTCGTCGCGTATCCGGGCTGCCATCCGGCTCTATACCGAACATTTCTTTAATCTCACGCTCAAACAAAGTAGCCGAAAAGATCTCTCTTGCAAAAGAATCAAATTTTGCGAGATTCTCGGAAATTTCCGTAGATACAAAAAACCATTTTTTATATTTTGCGCTCTCAAAAACACAATAAATTATAAATACTCCTTTTTCCGCGCGCGCGTCACGCGCGAAAAACGCTGCCACCGGAGAACGCAATAATTTATGTATGTTAACGCAGGTTTTTTTAAAATCATCCTCTTTTACTAAAAAGTAAACCTCGTCACCACAGTTTTCTACCGCGCTAAGCGGGCAAAGCCCGTATTTTTCCTGCAACTCTTTTAAAATTATTTTGTAGTCCATGCTAACCATTGCTAACGATTTTTGTTGCCGCTACGATAAGCACATTTAAAAATTCCGGCACCTTTATCCCAACCGTGCAAATAAAAATAATCAGGAAGATAAAAGAAAGTTTTGTACTAAGCGCTTCACCAACAACAACCATCTCCTGCGGCTTTTTACCAAAAAGAATCCGGCTAAGGTGATAGATTATGGCGCCAAATATAATTACGATAAAAAAAAGATACAAACCTGTCACCAGGTAAGACCCTTTAAGAAACCCTCCGATGGCAATAAAAAGTTCACTAAAGAAAATAGAAAAAGGAGGCATACCGGCGATAGCAAACATCCCCAGCACAAGCATAAATCCCGTAAAAGGCATCGCGCTAATTACGCCGCGGATTGAATGCATATTGTCTTTCTTATATCTCTTGACTACGTTGGCCGCGCCAAAAAACATAAGCGATTTCGTAACAGCATGGTTGAAGATATGCAAAAAAGCTCCATATAAAGCAAGGCTTGAACCCAAACCAAAGCCTAAAACAATTATACCGATATGTTCGATGCTGCTATAAGCGAGGAATCTTTTTATATGTTTCTGCACCAACAGAAAACCACAGGCGACAGCGAGAGAAAACAATCCAAACAAAATAAAAAGTTTTTTTGAATACTGAGCCCCAACGCAAATATTGGTAATCACCGAAAAACGCAATATCGCATAGAGCGCGGTTTTAAGCAACACACCGGAAAGCATTGCGCTGGCCGGAGAAATCGCCTGACTATGCGCGTCAGGAAGCCAGGTATGCATTGGCGCAAGGCCGGCTTTCGTGCCGTAGCCGACAATAATAAATAAAAATGCGACCTTCACTGTATTTATATTTAAATTTTTGGCGCAAGCCGCAATGTCTGTCCAGTTAAGGCTTCTTACGCCGGCATGTGTCGAAGCAGTGTAATAAAAAATAATTGTTCCAAACAGTGCAAGGATTATGCCTACGGAACAAATAATAATATATTTCCAGGCAGCTTCAAGTGAAGTTTTGTTATTATTAAAACCAACCAGGAAAGCGGAAGCAAGGGTGGTTAACTCAATACCCACCCAAACCATTCCTAGGCTGTTTACCACCGGAACGAAAAACATCGAGAGTGAAAAAAGATTAAAGAGTAAATAGTAGCCTCTAGCTTTTTTCTCTGAAATAATTCCAGACTGCACGTCTTTGGCAATGTATTCTACGGAGAAAAGTGAAGCGGCAAAGCTGACCACGGAAATGGTAAAAAGAAAAAGCATGGAAAGAGCATCGACATAAAAAAAATTAAAAAGCGCGAATGGCTCTTTAAAATTAAAAGCTAAACTAAATGTGCAGGCTAATATCGCAAAATAACCGAGCGCATTCAGCCGGCCTAACACGCGAATGTTTTTAATACCAAACGTCCCCGTCATAATTATCAAAGGAACAGCAAGAAAGTAGAGTATTTGCATAACTTATTTGTTAACCTCTTAGATTATCCAGTTTATTTACATCAATATGCGTAAAGAGCGTATTTATTCTGTAAACAAAAATGCCTAAAATTATAACGCTGATAAAAATATCTAGAAAAATAGACAATTCTACGATAAAAGGCAAACCTCTGCACATGGTAACGGCGGTCAGGAACAATCCATTCTCCATTACCAAGAGGCCGACAATCTGCGTTAAGGCCTTAAGCCTAAAAATCATAATAAAAAGCCCCACTAATGTGACGCAAAGAGAAAGCGCGAATGACACGCCCTGGGTTTTATCAATTAAACTCATTGTTCTGAAAGTAAATAGATAAGAAAGGTAAGTAAAAAGCATCGCTGTAAACAGGGAGAGTTGAGGACTCATAAAAAATCCTACATTTTCATTTATTTTTATCTTCCTTACAGTGCGCAACAAAAAATGAGGTATAAGTATGACTTTTAAAATAAAAATCAGGCCGGCAACAATATAAAGCGCTAATTCTTTTTCTTCTATGGCCAAAGAAATTGTAATTAAAAACAAAAATAGCGATTGCCAGCGAAAACTGTTTATAAGAGAAGGCAGCCTTTTGGCTATTACCATAAAATAAGTCATTACCAATATGCCCAAAAGAAATATGTAAGTATGCATTATGCTCCTAATGTTGCCACAATAATCGAAAGCAAAGCCAGAACAAAAGCAAAATAAAGAAAATCAACCGCGCGAAAAAGCCGCATCTTCGCTAAAGATACTTCTATAAAAGCTATTAAAACCGTAATGCCGGAAAGCTTGGCTAAATAAATCATAATCCCCGTTAAAACCTGGCCAGAGGTTATTGGAGCAAAAAATACCACCGGATAAATAATAGTTGTAATCAAAGTGAAAAAAACAATTTGTTTTATGTATGACGCCAGTTCAATCAACGCCAGAGAATGCCCGGAATATTCCAACACCATTGCTTCATGAATCATGGTAAGTTCCAAATGTGTTTCCTGGTTATCAACGGGTATACGCGCGGTTTCTGCCAGACTCACCATTAAAAGTGAAATTGCCGCGACAATGGAAGAGAATTTTATAGCCTCCACGCCAGACATTGCGCCTAAATTTGTCGTGCCAAAATTTAGTGAAACCGTGAAAAAGGCTAATACGACTGCCGGCTCTGTAAAGCTTGAAACAAACATCTCCCTGGAGGAGCCCATAGCGCCAAAAGAGCTACCAGTATCGAGGCCTGCCAAAGCCAAAAAGAAACGGCCTAACGCCAGAACAAAAATCAATAAAAGTAAATCGCCTAGATATTGCGCAGAGCTTTTTGTGATAAAGGCCGGAACCAATAATAAAGCAAGCAGGTTTGAAGCCAATACTATGGAAGGCGCAACTTTAAACAACCAGGAAGCATGCTCTGAAACCACTTCCTGTTTGAAAAAAAGCTTTCCTAAATTATAATAAGGCTGCCACACGCTTGCACCCCGGCGTAAACGCAAGTTATTTTTTATTTTGGTAATAACTCCGCTCACCAAAGGAGCTATGGCTATAAGTAAAACTATTTGTAAAATGCTAAATACCATTTTTTCCTCTATCTTTTGCTGTTTAACGTCTTTTAGCTACATAGCTCATCTTGATAAAATCCGAAACCAATTTTAGGTTAACCAAGGTTAATCGATGTTAATCTAGGTTAACCAAGGTTGCCTAAAGATTGAAAACCGCGGTTTATATGTAACTTTGGTTAACTTTGTTTAACCTGGGTTAACCTTGATTAACCTCAAAACAAAGATATTATTATATCTGACTAAAATGCTTTCATGAAAATAATTAACGCAACTATAGTTACAAAAATATAAGCAATATATAAATGAATGCTGCCGGGTTGAATCCTGCGCATAAGACGGCCTGAGCCAAACGTAAAAGCTAAAATCGGCATGTAAATATAATCCTTAAATACCGAGGTGGTAAATGTCCCGTATTTAAAGCTTTTTATATGGTAAAAAGATTTCCTGATTTTTTCTGTTTTTCTATAAGGCTTGAGAAAAAAACTAAACGCTATCCTGAAAGGCTTTGAAAATGCCGTGGCGGTATATTCATTACGCGCGGTTATTTTATAATACCCGCAATCCCAGGTGTTATATTTTTTTACCTTGCCTTTTTTCCGGTAAATAAAAATTGTCGCAGTCAATATTACTATCGCTAAAGCCAAGGCTATCGAAGGAACAGAGAGATAAACAAAATTACCTTCCTGGATGTTAAGCGTAAAATTATTTAAGGTAAAATTTATCGCCGGCAGCTCTTTAGCTACCACGCTTTGCGCGACTCTTACCAGTATTTTAAAGATTACTGCGGCAGCTAAACCAAAAACAATGGTCAGCGTACTTAAAAAAAACATCCCTGCCTTCATGGAAAAACCAACCTCTAAGGCTTCCTTGGCTTTTGTGCTCCTTGGCATAGCCAGAAAAGTTATTCCAAAAGCTTTGACAAAACAAGCAGCTGCAAGTCCGCCGGTTA
>JBAZGZ010000099.1:0-6768 GCA_041652615.1 Candidatus Omnitrophota bacterium
AACCAACCCTGGCCATAGGCAATCTGCGATTGAATAAGCTGGAAGCCTGTGTCTTGAGGATCCGCGAAAGGATTAAGATAACCGGTTATTCTTCTAAAACGGTAAGGATGCGTAGCAATGAGAAAAAACAATGCCACGGCTCCGGCACATACAGTTAAGATAAGATGCTTCTTACGCGCATGGTAAAGATAAAGGATAAGGAGCGACCAAAGAATCCAGAATATTGCCGTACCCAAATCCGGTTGAAGAAGCACAATCAAAGATATAGTTCCCAAAATAATTCCTAAAGGAAGAAGCGTTGTGAAATTTTTAATAAGGTTTTTTCGCTTTACTATATAATCCACGCAATAAACTACAAAAAATATTTTTAAAAATTCCGACGGCTGCAGAGTTAATCCAAACAAATGAAACCATCTTTTGGCTCCTCCGGACTTTTTACCTACCACAAGAAGGACGAGCAGAATAAATATGGTAATAAGCAGTAATTCTTTCGAATGTTTACGTAAAAAATCCAAATTGATCAAAAGAGTTAAAAAAAATAAAACCAGCCCTATTATAAAAAAAATAAACTGCTTTTTAAAAAAATAAGCGGCGTCACCGGTAGTTCTGTACGCGGTAAGGCTCGATGATTCATAAATCATAAGCGTGCCAAAAAGGGTCAGAGCCAGCAATGTAAAAAAAATGAATCTGCGGTCTTTACGAAAATCTCTTGTCTGGATATTATCCATTTTATTTTTTGTTAGAAGCGGATTTCCGCGGATATTGACGCGGATAAACGCAAGCGTAATGCTATGCGTAAATCCGCGTAGGCATCCACGGTAATCAGCTTCTATTTTTCAATGCTATTGACTGCCTCTATAAATTTTCTTCCCCTTTCCATATAATTCGTAAACATATCGAAACTTGAACACATCGGAGAGAACAAAACCGTTGCTCTTTTGTCGGCATCTTTGAATGAAGCATCTACCACTTCCTTAAGCGAAGAAAATACTTTAATGTCAGCATGTGTTTTTAGCGCGGCTTCAATTTTTCCGGCAGCCTGCCCAAAAAGATTTATCTTCTTTACATTTTTTAAATACGGGACTACCGAAACATAATCGACACCCTTGTCTTTGCCGCCGGCAATAAGAATTATCGGCCCTTTTATATTACGAAAAGCCCATATAGCTGAAGATGGATTCGTCGATTTCGAGTCATTCACAAAAGTTACATCACCGATAGCCCTTACAACCTGCAACCTATGCGGTATACCCTTAAAGCTGCTAAACACTTTCAGGCATTCGGCCTTATCAATCGAAAATATGCTTGCTATCTTGTAAACGCAGGAAAGATTTTCATTGTCAAATTCAGAAGAAAAATGAACAATCCGCGATTTTATCCTTTTCTCTATCGCGTTAAGACCTTCTATATTTTTATTTAACACTGCCCAGTCATCTTTTTGCTGGTTCCTGAATATATTCATCTTTGCTTCAAAATAATCGCCAAATGTGGGATGCCGGTCTAAATGGTTAGGCTCAATATTTAAAAGCGTTGCGACAAAAGGCCGGAAACCAATAATAGTTTCCAGCTGAAAAGAACTGATCTCAAGGACTACAAAATCATTTTTCTTCGTATCCAGGATGAAAGATGAAACCGGTATGCCGATATTACCGCCCAGAAATACTCTTTTTTTATTTTCTTTAAGTACACGGTAAGTAAGAAAAGTTGTTGTGGTTTTACCGTTAGTGCCGGTTATAGCGACAAATTTTGCTTTGGTTAACCAGGAAGCGAATTCTACCTCACCGACACAGGGGACATTTAAATTGTTTGCAATTTTTACAACCGGTGAATTTAACGGATCCACCCCTGGGCTTAACACTACCAGCTGGGAATCTTTTATGAATTTTTCACTATGCCCGCCAAACTCGAAATCAACACCCTGGCCTTGAAGCTTATCGATTGCTGCAAAATGAAATTTATTTCGTTCTTTTCGTTCGGTAACTTTCGCATATTTTTTTAGAGCCAAAATTAAGTTACAGAGCGAGTAACCGCTCTTTCCCCAACCAACGATGCATACTTTTTTGATATTGTCGATGTTCATATTTATAGCGTAGAGCGTTTAGCGTTTAGCGTATAGACAAATTAAAACTATTTACTCTATACGCTATCCGCTATACGCTATCGTAATTTTAATGTAAGTATTGAAATAACCGCACATATAATCGATACTATCCACAGCCGAATTATAATTTTAGGCTCTTT
Source organism: Candidatus Omnitrophota bacterium (assembly GCA_041652615.1). Lineage (GTDB taxonomy): Bacteria > Omnitrophota > Gorgyraeia > Duberdicusellales > 4484-171 > JAJYOP01. The sequence goes on from JBAZGZ010000099.1 coordinate 2,242, forward strand.
CCATCCCATAAGCTGCAGATGATGATGGAATGGCGCTGCCTTAAATATTTTTTTCCCTCTTAATCTAACCGAAAGAATCTGCAGTATTACACTAAGCGCTTCCAACACAAACAATCCACCGGTTATAATAAGAAGAAACTCTTTTTTTATAAAAAGTGCTATTGCGCCTATTAATCCGCCCATCGAAAGCGCGCCAACATCACCCATAAAAACTTCTGCCGGATATGAATTAAACCATAAAAATCCAAGGCCTGCACCGACAAGGGAAAAACATATAATCGTAAGTTCTCCCGCATTTTCTATAAAAGGTATAAATAGATAATTAGAAAATTTGGCATTACCTGCAATGTAACTTAAAATTCCAAAAAAGAGCGAATTTATAATTATGGCACCTATGGCAAGCCCATCTAAACCGTCTGTAAAATTAACCGCGTTTGAAGTTGAAATGATTATCAATGCTGCCCAGAATACATAAAAATAACCTAGCTCCATAGTCATCTTCTTAAAAAAAGGAAAATCTAAAACCGTTGAAAGGTTTTTAGTAAACACCACGAACAATCCCAAAGCTATACCGATTAGGATTTGTTGAGTGAGTTTTTTCTTTCTTGAAAATCCTTTTCCTGTTTTTATTTTTTGTAAATCATCAAGCAATCCTACCGCCCCAAGAGAAAGCAAAACAAAGATACAAAGCCAAAGAAAATAATTGTCCCATCTTGTCCAAAGCAAACTTGAGGTAAGTATAGAAAATATAACAAGTATCCCTCCCATTGTAGGGGTGCCCTTCTTACCCGCGTATAACGATTCAAGGCGAACGTGGCCGTACATATCTATTTTTTCAATAATCTGCAGGCGTTTAAGCCTTTTTAAGGTAAAACTCCAGAGAGCCATTACAAGCACAAAAGAAGTAATAAAAGCGCAACCAGCTCGAAAGGTTATATATTTAGTAACATTGAACGCGAAAAAATATTCTGATAGCGGATAAAGAAGATGATAAAGCATTGTTGCTCCTTTAATGAGCACATCATTTTTTCAAGCCTAAAGTGGCGTAGAAAAAATGATAGTGCGAATTAAACCCCACACCCAGCTCTCGCGAGCTATGCTTCGGTGAAGCTGGGTGTGGGGTCAAGTTCAGACAGAGACTTACGTTCGCTTACGCTCCGTAAGCCTCGTCTTCACCAGATCTAAAACTTTTTCCAATTGCATACCGCGAGAACCTTTAAGAAAAACCAGCGAACCTTGCTTTGCGTATTTACCGATGAAATCTGCTATATCTTCGCAAGATGAGAAATGATACGCGTTTTTGTAGCCAAGTTTTTTCAAATCATCTTTTAAGTAAGCCGAGTACTTCCCAAAGGTAAGCACATAATCAAAACCGGCATGAATAACCGGCCTGGCAAGTTTTCTATGGTAATACTCGCTTTTAGGCCCTAACTCAAGCATATCCGCCACAACTGCTATTTTCTTTAAAGGAAACTTTCTGACCATATGCAGAGCTTCACAGAATGCGTAGGGATTGGAATTATACGCGTCATTCATAAAAACTAAATTATTTATTTTTTTCATTTCCATTCTTTGGGAAGGAAAATCCTTAAAATCATTAAGCCTCTCTACAAGCTTTCTTACAGGCACCCTCATAAGGCTTGCCGCGAGTATTGCCGAAAGAGCATTATAAATAAAACCGGGAAAGCCATTTGATAAGCGAAGCTCGAATTCGTTCTGGATAAGAAAAACCGATTCATTGATATCACTCCTTAAGAACTTTGCGTAAAGATTACACTCCTTGTTTTTACCAAACCAAAATGTGTTTTTACAAAAATTAACTTTTCTAAGATGAGCATCATCCCTGTTCAATACAGCGTTAATCCGCGGATTGGCTCTAAGCAGCTCTGTTTTTTCCCTGAATACCCCTTCGAGGCTCTTTAAGCCTTCGAGATGAACAGGCTTTACAAAAGTAATTATCCCCGTATCGGGATAAGCCATACTTGAAAGATTCCCTATTTCACCGGGGTGATTTGTACCTAATTCCAATATTAAAACTTTTTCATCATTTAATGAAAAAATAGTTTTAGCGACTCCAAGGACATTATTCTCGGTCTTATAGTTTTTTAAAACACTGAAATCCTTCTCAAGTAAAAAATAAAGCATTTCTTTGGTTGTAGTCTTTCCTACGGAACCACTTATCGCATACACAACCGGATTTTTCTTTTCCCGCACATAGCGGCAGATTTTCGCTAAAGCCACATAGGCATCATCTATAAGGAAAACCGGCACTTTACATTTAAACCCGATTTCTTTCTCCGCAATTACGCAAGACGCCCCGTTTTTTACAGCATCTTTTATAAAATCATGTCCATCGCAAAGCTTGCCTTTCAAAGCAATAAAAGCATCCCCTTTTTTAATGGAACGGGAATCTATAGAAAAACCAGCTATCGCGTTAAAATGAAAAAGATTATAGATCTTATATGGATCTAATAATTTTTCCAGTTTACTAAAATCTTTTATAATCATTTTTAAAATGTAACCTCTGAAAAACTAACCTTACACCATAAAAGCGCAAAATCCCGCAAAAACGCAAAAATAATACAAGAATAAACACAACTTTATAACGTAATTTTCGTTTCTTCTTTTTGCGTCTTTGCGTCTTCTTTGCGGCTTAGCGGTGTAAAATAGCATTTTTATAAATCTCTTAATAATTCCTCTACCACTTTACTATCCTTAAAAGATATTTTTCTATCGCCGATTATCTGATAATTTTCATGGCCCTTGCCCGCCACAAGAAGGCATACTCCACTCAAACTGCCTTTAAGCTTCAAAGCTTTGGCTATGGCTTTTTTCCTATCTAAGACTAAAGAATATTTCTTGGTGCCAAAACCACTCTCTATCTGCCTACATATAGCATAAGGATTCTCGTCTCTCGGATTGTCTGAAGTAATAATGGTAAAATCAGCGAGCCTTGAGGCAATATGCCCCATAACTTTTCTTTTACCTTTATCACGGTTACCGCCGCAGCCAAAAACACATATTGTCTTATTGTAACCTATGTCTTTTAACGTTTCGAGGGCTTTTTCTAAAGAATCAGGGGAATGGGCATAGTCAATAAATATACCCTTCTTAACCTCCTCGAGCCTGCCTTCAACCCCCTTAAAACGCTTAACAATTTTGATTATATCATTAAGAGCAAACCCTAGAGAAAAAATTGTTGCTATCGCGGCAAGCACATTATGCACATTGTGTTTTCCTAAAAGACCGCTCTCTACTTTAAAATATTTTCCTTTATGCAATAATCCGAATTTTATACCATTCCTATCCACCACTAAGTCGCAGGCCTTAAAATCAGCGTTTGACCTTACCCCGTATGTGATAACTTTTTTCAACCCCTTAATTAATTCTTTTGAGCAAGCGTCATCTTTATTTATTATAGAAACTGCATTGATATTTTCAAGAAAAAAACTCTTCTTGGCTAAAAAATAATTACGCATTGTCTTGTGATAATCAAGATGCTCTCTCGACAAGTTTGTAAAAACACACCTTGAAAAATCAATTCCTCTTATCCTGTCCTGGCCTATAGCGTGAGAAGATACTTCCATAACCACATAGCCTTTTTTGTTTGTGCTTGCTTCGCTAAAAATTTTCCGCAAACTAAGAAAATCAGGGGTCGTGTGAGTAGCCGGATAGGTTTTCTTTCCGACTATATATTTTATCGTACTAATCAAAGAAGCTTTCTGCTTTAAGCTTGAAAGTAAATACCGGATAAGAAAAGCCGTGGTAGTTTTGCCTTTTGTGCCGGTTATACCGATAAACTTAAAATTATTTTTATCAATCCCGTAAAACGAGTCTACTGTTTTATAAAATTGTTCATTTATGTTTTTTAGAAAAACTACGGGTTTTTTTAGATTGCATGCCGCGATTCTCCTGGCATCTTTTTCGGCCGCGACATAAACCGACACCTCTCGCTCTATCTTCTTTAAAACAGAAAATATATCAAAGGAATCCCCGGGCCTGACAAAAAACAGGTCTCCCTTTTTTATCAGGCAGGAATTATCGCTTATACCCTTGACTTCTATTCCACAAGTTTCTTGCCTAAGGCCTAAACTTGGAAATATTTGTTTTAGCTTCATAAAAATTTTTCCTTTCGCTTAGGATTACTTTTTTTCTACACTCACATCATTAGCTGCCGCATTCTCCGCCCTAAGATATTTTATGGTTTTTTCGGCAATTTTCTTAAAAAGAGGCGCTGAGACAACTCCGCCGAAGTGCGAAGCTTTAGGCTCAGAAACGCTTACGGCTATAACTATCGGCGGCTCAATACTTGAAACAAAACCGATAAAAGATGCTCTAAATTTTGTGGGGGAATATCTCCTGATCGCCGGATCATAACTCTGGGCGGTACCGGTTTTACCACCGATCTTCTCGCCTTCAATAGCAGCAAGCTTGCCTGTGCCGTCACTCACAACACCCTCCAAAACCCCTCGTGCGTGAGAAGCGGTAGCGGAAGAAATAATCCTTTTACGCTCAATCATAGTTTCT
>JBAZGZ010000100.1:0-710 GCA_041652615.1 Candidatus Omnitrophota bacterium
CAAAATCTTAGAATGCATCCAGAAAAATTTCGGTTTATAACTGCTGGTTTTGGGTGATTTGGTTTGGGTTAAGTATGCGGTAACTTTCGTCGGCGCTTTTGGTAAAGTCGCCTCAAAAGTTACCGCAGGCAGGCTGTTTTAAATGCTTGGGGCTAAAGAAGATAATCAATAAAAATGTCCTCAAAATAATGCACACTATTTGACAAGAATAATGCGCACTCGACTGTGCATTATTTCAATTTTCGTGTGCATTAAAGTGTGCATTATTTTAGCCATTAACAGCTGGTTTTTCTTCATATTTTACACTCCGCAACGCCTTCAAATATTTGCTGTATTGGTTCTAAACTATAGCCCTTATCAGTGAACATTTTAACTGTTCGATCTATGCCATATAATTTAGCAAAAGATTTCATGCCGTTTTTTACTTCTTCGCTTAAAGAAAAAATGTTCGGCTCTTCTTTATTTTCAGCTTTAATTACTGACTTATTATCGAGAGTGCCAATTTGGCTTGCATTGATAGCCAAATTGGCCTCCTTTACTGACAAATTGACACCCTTTGCGTCTTGGCTAAAGGGTTCCTTTTTGGCTTCCTTAGAAGGTTGAGTGGATGCCATTTTGGAACCCTTTGGGATAACCCAGTAACGGGTAGGCGATCCTTTGTGCCTGCCAACAAGATAGTTAATTTCCCCGGCTTCCTTTAGGAAGATACG
>JBAZGZ010000100.1:720-6763 GCA_041652615.1 Candidatus Omnitrophota bacterium
GGATAGTGTTATCTCCAATACCTAATTGGTCCATGAGGTATTTATCAAGGCAGTAAAATGTGCCGTCAGCAGCTAGCATGTTTCGTTTAGAAAAATATTCATATTTTCTTTTTAATGCATCGAGGATTAATCTTGTTGCCGGGGTCATTCGTTTCATTCGGGCCTCCTAATTTTTTTATTTGAGCAGAGTAATACATTGTAAGAATTGGATTTAATTTGTAATAAAGATTGGCGGGGATGATATTAACTAAAGTAAAATCACTGCAAAGCGCGTGTGCAGTAAATGTGCAGTGAACTAGTAAAAAATTGCCAAAATCATCGTAATTGTCGTAATAGACGGAATGGTTATAACTCTTTGCAGGATAAGGAATTAATTGATTATGTAAGGCTTTCCGAGAAGATAGAAAAAATGAAGACGGGGACGAAGGGATTTGAACCCTCGGTCACATGCGTGACAGGCATGGGTCTTGAACCGGGCTAGACGACGTCCCCAAGGTTAGCGTATAGCGTTTAGAAGATAGCGTATAGTTTAAGATATTTTTTTGAAAAGTCAATTTACTTTTCTTCTCTATCCGCTATCCGCTCTACGCTAAACGCTAAATAAAAACAATGGGCAATACAGGACTTGTATCAAGCCTTCGCTCAAAGAGCGAAACTCGCCCGAAGGGCGACTCTGTTTGATCCAAGAATACTAAAGAACAAAAATCAAAGAACCTGTGCGTGAGGCGCTATGGTAATAAAAACAAATGGGCAATACAGGACTTGAACCTGTGATCCCTTCCATGTCAAGGAAGTGCTCTAGCCAACTGAGCCAATTGCCCGATGAAAAAGATAACTATTTAGGGTTATACCTTATTTTTCATCGGCACTGAGGGCATCTGCCCGAAGTGCCTCATTAAACCCCTCGTATCACCGCTCGCTACTCTAACACTCTGATTTGGTTTCGCAGCAATTATTTAAACTGTTTTTTTATTCTGGAACGGGTGAAATAATAGATAAAAACTAAACCATATAAAATAAATGGCATTATAATCTTTAATTTATATTGAAATATTATCATGTTGCGATTTGGCGATCTAAGAGTAGATACCCCAAAAACAGTAGAATTTATATTTAGAAACGCAAGAACAATCATGACAATCATAATAAATGGTAGCATTATTTTTCTAGAGTAGTTATCTAGTTGTGATAGTTTATAACTATAATACATAAAGAGAGAAAAAATAATAATGTAAGTAATGCCAACGATTGGATGTGAATCTAAATGGAATAATGCTGACAAAATAACCCCAAAAATACCTAATAGGATATTAATACTTACAAAAATCTGTTTTCCTATTAATTTACCCATCTTTTTCCATCGGCACTTAGGCGATACCGCCGAGATGCCTAAATAAGATTTCTCACTTCGTTCGAAATCAATTCGCACTATCATTTTTTCTGCGCCACTAGCGGCTTGAAAAAATGATGTGCTTATTGAGAATGCCGGGGGCGGGACTTGAACCCGCAAGCTCCTTACGGAGCGTCGGATTTTAAGTCCGAATCGTTTGCCAATTTCGACACCCCGGCGTTAATTATCGCTCAATAATACTGTTTTGCTATTCTTCCAGCCTGCATAAGAATGAACACATTCCTGAGCCAATTTATTTTTTCTCTCTAGGCTGAAATTATTATCATAATAGCATCGCTTAAGCACTTTTCTGGCAGCCATTTTCCCAAATTTCAGGACATAGACACTGCCTGCTTTATTGCCCTGATGAATTTTACCATAAACCTTAAAATATTCCTGTATTTTTTCGTCAAGCCATTCTATAAATTTCTTTGACCCGGAATAAATCCTTAAGGACCATTGTTCTCGAAAGTTGGTTGGATGTGTCCATCGTCGGATAGAACCATCTCCGTCAATTAACCCTCGCAAAAAATCAGCAAAAAAATTGTTGGGCACTTTTATTTCGCCCACTGTTAACGATTTGTTTTGTGTAAGCCCTATTTTTAAAAGAAAGTCATAGAAATTTTTATTGGCAATTTGGATATGAAAATATTTCTGACTTCTATCATTGCCATATTTAGCGCAAACTTTGTTATTAATCCCGGTTGCCTCTACAATCTTTTGGAGAAATTCAGAATTGTTGGATGTTATATCTATATGCCTTTCATCCGGAGACAAATTGCCATCACTTGTAATCAACCCCACCAGATACCATAAATTTTTTCCTTCTATATTTAGATCTTTTCTCTTTTGTGGCATTGATATTTGGAGGCGCGGGTCGGATTTGAACCGGCGAATAACGGTTTTGCAGACCGCTGCCTTACCGCTTGGCTACCGCGCCAAAAAAATACTTATGCTTTCTCTTGCTTCTTTATACAGATTTTCCCTTCCGCGATTTCCCTTAAGGCAGTTTCTAAAACTTTTACCGATGGCTTATCAACCAAAGGTTTATCCCCTTCAGCAATTTGCAACGCCCGCTTGGCAGCAAGAATTATAAGCCTGTATATTGATCCACCGGCTGCTTTGATTATTTTTTCAACATGAATGTGTTTTGTAATCATAATAACCTCCTAATGAGCACATTATTTTTCCGAGCCTTTAGTGGCGAAGAAAAAATGATAGTGCGAATTATCCCCGCCGAACGTTATGAAATTATCGAAGAGAATTTCATAACCTCTTTGTGAGGCGGGGCCATTATGCCGTTTTTGCCGTAATAATTTTCTCAAGAGTCGATAAAGCCTTTTTTAAATCTTCATTGATTATAATGCCATCGTAATGTTTTGCAAACTCCATTTCTTTCTTAGAAAGAGCTACCCTCTTTTGTATTGTCTGTTCGTTCTCAACCCGGTTTTTCAGCCGGCTGCGCAAATGCAGTTCGCTTGGCGCGGTTATAAAAAGAGCAACTATTGTACCAAGTTTGCATTTACTTTTCAAATACATTCCTCCTTTAACATCTATGCAAAGGATAAGATTTTTCCCTTGCTTTGCCGCCTCCTTATAAAAATAATTTGGAGTCCCGTAATAATTGTCGAATACTTTCTGACTTTCAAGGAAAAAATGTTTCTTTTTAAGCGCTAAAAAAATGTTCTTGTCGATAAAAAAATAGTCTTTACCTTCTTGTTCTCCTGGCCGTTTTTTCCTTGTAGTGCAAGAAATTGCCCGCACAAATTTCCTTTGAATATTTTTTTTACGCAAGACCATATTGAGGAGGGTTGTTTTACCTGCTCCGGAAGGGCCAGAGAGTATGAAAATTTTAGTAGCCATAAATATTATTTACTGTGAGTTTTCGCGAATAGTCACACGTCTATCGGTTGCGTTTTAAAGTTTATTTCCCTTACGTTTGACGTGTAACGCAACCGAGACGAGTTGCGCAACCGCAACCGTAAGACGAACCTTTAATTGCACGAATCTGTGTTACTCAACGTTCTGCGCCTGTTCTCTTACCCGGTCTAAGTAATTCTTGCATTCAACGATCAGCGGCGCGACAGCTTTGTTCTTTGTTTTGCTGGATGAAGAGTTAAGCTCCCTTAGTATTTCCTGGGTTAAGAAATCAATAGACCTGCCTTTGGAAATTGTACTTTTAGAGTTTATCTTTTTTTCCATGTCGTTTACGTAAAATGACGCCAAAGCCACTTCTTCGTTTATATCCTCTTTCCCGTTTTCCATGACAATAACTCTTATGTTGCTTTCTTTTATGATAACTAAGTTTTCTTTTATATGTTTGAGATTTTTTATCATATCCTGCCTGATAATTTCGCCCTGCCTTTCTTTAAAATCGAGCAGCCTCTTAACTCCTTCTCTGGCCGCGGAAAGAATCATATTTTCCTCCATCCTCTTCTCGCTCCAGGATATAACTTGAGGAAGGTTTAAAAAATCGCTTATTTTAAGCTCTTGCGACAAACTGTATTTTTTTGTTAATTTTTTAGCTTCAGCGATATATTTTGCAAGGTTAAGCTCATCGATAAAAACTTCGCTTTCCATGTGGCCTTTTAAAAAAACATACACCTCAACTTTACCGCGGGTTATTGTCTTTTTTATTTCATCTTTTATCTTCTCTTCAAGCAATACATTGTGCGAAGGAAAATCATGCATAGCTACTTCGAGATATTTGAAGTTTGCGGAGCGCAGTGTTACTTGTATGGTTTGCTTTTTTTGTTTTTTGTAAACATTGGCGTAAGCAGTCATCGACCTCATTTTAACTCCTTTTTTAATGAGCACAGCATTTTTTCAAGCCTATAGTGGTGAAGAAAAAATGTTAGTGCGAATTACCCTCACACCAACTTTTGAAAAAATTTTTTGGTTTTTTACAAAAGCCCCGTGCGGGGGCAAGTTAAGAACCACATTTAATTATAATAACAAAAGTTGGTGTGGGGGTAAATTCGGCCTAACATTTTTCCTTCGCTTTTGGTTTAGAAAAATGTTGGCCTCATTTATTTCCAGGCTCTTTTTTTCACGTCTTTTAACACCACTCCCTCTGCGGGATAAAGTTCGTAGACTATTTCTTCCGGATCAAACCAAAGTTTTATTTCTCTTTCCGCTTCGCTCGGATCGCTTGAAGCATGGATAACGTTCTCATAAAGACCGCTGGTTAAAATTCTCCCATAGGCCCCTCTTACGCTTACCGGGTCTGCCTCTTCAGGGTTTGTCGCTCCGGCTATTTGCCTCACTTTCTGGATGGCGTCTTTACCCCAATAAATCAAAGCCATAACCCGGTTTTCTCCGTGCAGCTGGCCGGTTATATACTTGATAAGTTCAGGGAAAAACGGTTTATCTTTAAGATGCGAGTAATGCCTGATCGCAAGGTCTTCGCTCACCTTTAGAACTCTTGCACCGATTATCTTTAGTTTTGTTTCCGAAAGCCGGCTTAAAATATTTCCGGTTAAAGATTTTTTAAGTCCGTCCGGTTTAATAATAACTAACGTCGCCTCATTCTTCATGTAAATTCAAACCCTCCTTTTAATTATATGTTACGTAGGTTACGGGGGTTACATTAAAACATCGTGATTTATTGTACCCTTCGTAGCCTACCCAACAGGGTGGCCTGTTGGCCTACGTAACTTTCGTAACCTTATTTTAATTTGCTATCCGTTTAATTATCCTTTCTAAGTCCTCTAAAGTGAAGTATTCTACCACAACTTTTCCGCGATTGTTTTTTTTATTAAATATCCTTACTTTTGTACCTAATGCTTTTTGGAGTTTGTCCTCCACCTCAAGCACAAAAGGATCTGTGCTCTTTTTCTTTTTTGAAACGCGCTGAACTTTCCTTTCTATCTCTCTCACGCTTAAGCCGCCCTTAAGTATTTCGTGAAACAAATTTTTTTGATCATCCTCTCTTTCAAGAGCAAGAATGGTCCTCGCCTGGCTGCGGCTGATCAACCCTTTTCTTAATGCTTCTTTTATTTCTTTCGGTAACTTAAACAGCCTTAGTGAATTTACAATTGTTGTTTTGTCTTTACCTACGAAGCGCGCGATATCATCCTGGGTAAATTCAAATTCATCGATCAGGCGCATAAAAGCTTCTGCTTCTTCCATGGCGTTTAAATCCTTTCTCTGCAGATTTTCCGTGATGGCAAATATAAAGGTGTCTTTGTCGTCCAGTTCCCGGATAATTGTTGGTATCTCATTGAGCCCCAATGACTTAGCGGCTTGAAACCTTCTTCCACCGGCAACAATTTCGTAGCTATCCTCTGTTATTTTTCTTGCGATAATCGGCTGGATCATCCCCTTCTCTTTTATCGAACGGGACAGCTCCTCTAACTCCGCTTCATTAATCTCCTGACGCGGCTGATATTTCCCCGGCCGGATTTTATATAAAGGCAGATAAGTAAATTCTTTTCCAATGCTTTGGCTGGGAATTTTTCTTGGTATCAGCGCATCTAACCCTTTGCCTAAAACTTTTTTTTCCATGTTAAATCCCCCTCCAATTATAGATGCGGATTACCGCGGATATTGACGCGGATTTACGCACGAAAATTTGCTGGCCTTATCCGCGTTTTGATCCGCGGACATCCGCTTCTATCCCCTTAAATATTCGTTAAAGATTGCGACTCCACT